>NZ_JBJYKD010000008.1:0-122183 GCF_049310025.1 Thermorhabdus hydrogeniformans
CTTTTAAAAAGTACAATCCAAGAAACAACTAAGGAAATGGGCTTTAAAGACCCAATACAAAGCATCGGTCGCATATAATCCTTATATCCTGAATGAGAATTGCTCCTCAATCGGGGATTCCAGGGAATTTATCTCCTTTAGATCGCTCATCCTGCTGGCTTTGACCAGGCCTTTTGAAAGGGTGTAGAATGTGTCCCCGATATATATGATGCGCTCTACGTTTCTCTCGCTACGGTACCAGTCTCTCCCGGACTTGAGGTAATCTTCGGAGAAAAGGTGGGTGATCCGGCCCTTCAGCTTGAAGCCATGCTGCAGGCCTATTTCATAGATGTAAGCCCCCTGGAAGGAAAACTCGCCGTACTGCGGGATGCTGTCTTTTATTACATCATCCTGGTTTTTTATCTCCATGACGGTGACGGGAAAGGCCATAATGTTTTTTTCTCTGGAAAAGAGCAAAGCCCTGTGGTTTTCCAGAAGTTCCGAATCCGTCCCCCGGTCACCGAAGATTTCTTTGAATTTTTCCACCGGATGGTTCACATCTCGTCAATGCGCCATGTATTGCCGGTGGTGGCGGCTATCCTGAAATTGCCTCTGTATTCATCCATGGAAAACTGATTGAGTATTGTTCCGGGCACCTGACCCTTGACTTTAAATACTGCTTACCATAGCTCGTCAGCGCCACATACAGGTTTTCCGTGGAAGCGTATATGTTTTCACCCCGCTCCCAGGTAGGTGGAAATGTCGGCCTTTTCTCCGGCTCTGTTGCAAGACTACTTGAGCTATATTATCAAGACGGCCCGGGAGTGGGAGAAGAAAATTAATTCATGTTTACAAAAGACTAAATAATTGATATGATGAAAAAACGAAATGGGTTTAAATTTAAATTATGGAGGTTGACAAATGCCATCTGAGGTGTTCAATGTCGAGCGAAACGATGAGTGTGTGTGTGGAAGCGGTAAAAAATATAAGAAATGCTGTCTGCCAAAAGTGGAAAAAATTCAGTCCAGCCTTATGAAAGCTATTGAAGGGGAGGGGGGCGTCACCGCAGAGGGTAGGGAATTTTTGCGGATTATCAGCATAATGTACGGTATTGATCTGGACATGGATGAATCCGAAGCCGATACTGAAAGACTGTCTCGAATAATTCTGCAGGCATGGGAAGAGGAGGAACAGATTCTTACAGGCAGTACTGAGGAATTTATGGAAGCCGTTGAAAAAATACTGAGGGACAAGCCTGAAATGAAAAGTGTAAGAATACCGGGTTTCCTGCTGGTAGATATGGATACTGACGCAGATGATGATGAGATGGAAGACATCATGAATGAAATTGTAGACAGCTTATCCATCGAGGAGTATCTGATCGACGTGGCATACTCCCTGCGGACGGGTGAATATACCGACGAAGAAATCAAAATTGTGTTTCACTGGATTTCATTGGGGCTACTAGCCGGATTTGCCCGCGGATTTATGCTTCCTATTCTGCATGTCAGTTTAAGGGAAATTGACGAAGCTCAGGAGAAACTGGAGAAAATATTTGATGGCAAAGACGAATTGAATCAGGATGAAATGGATGAGCTTTCCAGAATAAATGCCGAATATCCAGTGTTTGCGGAATACATGGGTGCCAGGGCGATGCGGGATGTGCAGGATGATTTGAATGATATAATGGACGGCGAACTGAGTTTTAGATTCCCATTCTATACCATATATGCATTTTACTTGAAGTTTTTTGCTGCAACTGTAAAGATGTTTGGCGATGTTATAAAGGGTAATGTTTTGGATAATAGCGATAATATTTTAAATTATTTCTCCGATGCTGCAGATGAATTCCTGCAGGAAGACGTTATTTTCGAAAAGGTATATGACTGCATATATAATACCCTGGCAGAAGCGGAGAAAAATACGGATGATGAAACTTTAAAGGCCAAACTATCCAAAGTCTTAGACTTTTTTTCCTTCTTTACCTACGAACAGTTTTTTGCAATTAAAACCATCTTTTTAAATTCTCTGTACGGGTATTTCAGCAGCCTGCCGCAGCCGGCGGATGACAGCGGGATTACAGTCAAAAGCATAGACGACCTTTCAAACCCCGAATTCTTTGAGCAATATGTTTCATACCTGGAGTCCAGAGGCTTGAAGAAAGAGGTCGATTATATAAAGGAACTTTACGGGGAAATGGAAAATAAGACGGTTCCAGACGTTCTGAATAGTATTTTCAGCAGAAAAAATGAAGTAAAAGGGTGACAGGCACTCACTTATTAATTTGGAGTCAGGGGACGGTTCTCTGACTCATTTTTTGTATATGTATTTTAGTCAAGGAATTGTCCTTAATGAAACACCGCTTCCCTGCCTTTCGGCCTGAAACCGGTGTCTGTCTTCAGTTTAAAAAAAATTTATTTTTCAAGCAGGAATTTTAAAATTTACGTAGAATTAATTAATAAAGTTTATTAATTAAAGGTGAGCTGATGGTAAAAAAATTGGCGGGTCAGCCGCGTTTAATAAAAGAAATAAACAAAGACCTTATTAAACAGGTAATAAAAGATAAGGGTCCCATATCAAAACCGGAAATCGCCAGAATAACAAAGCTCAGCCTGCCTACTGTAAACAAAATAGTTGACCATCTGGTGGAGACCAACTATGTAAAGGCAAACGGTCTTGGGGACACAGGTAGCGGAAGAAAGCCCGTTTTGTATGAAATTAACAGCAGTGCAGGCAATGTAATAGCCCTCTTTTTCGAGAATGATTATATTAAAGGTGCCGTAAGCAATATTATAGGTGAAATACTGGAAACACAAAGGGTAGAAATTGACCTCGGGTCAAAAGAAGAGGCATTGAACAGCACCTGCAGTATTATCGACCGTCTAATGCAGGGCAGGGAGAATGTGAAAGCTATCGGCATCGGTGTGCCGGGAGTAGTAAAGCCGCAGGGGACAATATACAGCATCCCGAATATAACAGGATGGGAAGGCATCAATTTAAAAAAGATAATACAGGAAAGATACAGGATACCCGTATTTATAGAAAACGATGTTAATCTGATTGCTCTTGGGGTTTATTACAGACAGCTTAAGAAAAAATACAGCAACGTGGTTTATGTATATTTCGGAAAAGGCATTGGTTCGGGAATTATTATCGATAAAAAGCTTTACAAAGGTTCTACGAATTTTGCCGGTGAAATAAGCTACATGGTTACGCAGGATTTATACCCGGAGCAGCTGTATGAGGCAAGGTTCAAAGGCCTGCTTGAAAAAGAGGTATCCGATATCATTAAACATATTTGCCGGGCAGAAAGCATAAACAGCTATAACGAACTGAAGCATAAAATGGCTGATGAAGAAGCTGCCGCAGAAACTGTAGGGAAACTCATAAGAAAAGTTGCCTTTACCTTAATAAACATCACATGTGTTTTAAACCCGGAGGCGATAGTAGTAAAAGGCAATTTTATTTATCCGGAGTTCATTGAAAAGGTCAAAAAAATCATAGACAACTACCTTCCCATGGATATCCCGAAAATTTTAATTCTTGAAGATGAAGATGCGGGATTAATAGGTACTATCAATTTGTGTATATCGAATATAAGTTCAAATTACTTACTTCTAGATAATACTGGAGAGTGAAAAAATTGGGGTACATAGTTGCCGTTGATGGAGGGGGAACGAAGACCTCCTTATGCGTATCGGATTTAAAAGGGCAAAACAAAAAATATGTATATACTGGCTGCACCAACTATAAATCAATAGGCATAAAAAAAACAAAAGAAAATCTAAGGGAGGTGATTAATAAAGCGCTCAAGATACTCGGCATCTCTATAGCAGATGTCGAATACTTCGTTATGGGGCTTTCGGGCAATGACTCGGAAAAAGACGTTCAAGTTTTAACCGGTATTTTAAAAGACATAGGAATAAACGATAACTATTACCTTTGCAATGATTCCGAGCTGGCTCTTTTTGCAGGAACAGATACTCCCGGCATTGTTGTAATTTCTGGAACCGGTTCAATAGTATACGGTATGAACAATGATGGAAAAAAGGTCCGAATAGGCGGATGGGATTATGATTTTAACGACCTGGGTTCCGGATACTGGATAGGCCGGGAAGCGGTAAAATACATGATCATGCACTGCGATGGGTATTTTCCTCATTCTAATCTTTTTGACAGGATAAAAGAGCATTTTAATCTGAAAAAAATAGAAGATTTTACGTTTTACGTAACCGCCGGCAAGAAAAATTTTACAAAAATCGCTTCCATTGCAAAACTTGTAGTTGAAGAGGCGAAAAATGGCGACAAACTGTCAAATTCTATTATAGATAAGGCGGTTTATTACCTTGCTGTTCAGACCGAAGAAGCCTATAAAAGGCTGGAATTCTCCGGGGGTAATCAAAAGATTTCCATAGTGCTTTCAGGCGGGGTTTTATCAAGCGGTATCGTTGGCGAAAGATTCAAATCAAAATTTATCGATCTGATTGGTCAATTGGATAACATACAGTTTATACATCTTCAAGGGCAGCCAGTAGAGGGGGGCATAAATATAGCGCTAAAACATTTAAGACAAATAAAAATTCTAAAAAATTGATTCATTTTTAAGAAAGGACGGATTAAGCATATGAATAAGAAAGTCTTTTCAGTAATTGCGCTGATGATGGTTGTGGTTTTACTTATCAGTGCTTGCGGCTCAGGTGGCCAGAACAGCAACTCGAGCCAAACTCAAAATGCACAGAGTACATCACAGACAAAGGATGACATGTCTCGTTTTGACGAAGAAATAGCAAAAGGACCTAACGGCGAAACACCAACCCGCTCTTCCGAAATCAACCTTACAGAGGAAGACTACGCAAAGTTGCGGGAAGGCAAGCACAAAGCAGCTCTTATCTGGGCTGGGAGTGGCGAATGGTACAATGCCCTGACTGAGGGCGCCAAAGAAGAATTCGAAAAGATGGGTGTAAAAATAGTTGCAGTATCAGATGCTCAGTTTGACCCGGCAAAACAGGCTACGGATATTGAAACGGCACTTGCCTTAAGTCCGGATATTATTCTTTCTCTTCCTGTAGATCCAGTTTCAGGCACGCGCGCTTATCAACCTGCGGTTGACAAGGGTGTTACCATTGTTTTCGCTGATAATGGTGTAAATAACTATCGTGCCGGGAAAGAATATGTTTCTATTGTCACCGGCGACCATTTCGGGATGGGTCGGGCTGCGGCGGAACTTATGAATGAAGCCATTGGAGGAAAAGGTGAAATCGCTTTTATCTACCATGACGCTGATTATTTTGTGACAAATAACAGAGACGGGGCTTTTAAGAGGGCTATCCAAAAAAAGTATCCTGATATAAAAATAGTTGCCGAAGCCGGTTTTACTCAGGAAAATGCTACCGGAGAAGTGGCTTCTACAATACTCACACAACATCCCGAGATTAAGGGCATATATGTTGCGTGGGATGTTGCGGCAGAACCGGTGGTCGCAGAATTGCGTGCAGCGGGCAGGAACGACGTTAAAGTTGTGACCCACGACCTGGGAGCAAATAACGATCTCGATATGGCGCGAGGCGGCAATGTTTACGGCAAGGTGGCAGATATGCCTGTAGAAATAGGCCGCACTATGGCGAAATTGGCAGGGTACAAACTGCTTGGCAAAGAAGCTCCGCCTTTTGTTGTTTGCAGTTTGATAAAAGTGACCAGAGACAATCTTGAGGAAGCATGGAAAAAGTCGCTTAATAAAGAACTGCCTGAAGACATTCTAAAGGCGCTGGGGAAAAAATAATTAGAAAGATTATTAAAGCTATGACCTTTGAGTTGCCTTCAAAGGTCATAGCAATATATAAAAATGCAGTCAATATTAATTCTATCAACATCGGTATGCCGCACAATAAAGAGATTTTGAAATATCTCCATAGTGCCGCTATCGAATAAGTGGAGTGAGGAATATGGATAATTTTATATCTAAAAAAATTAAAGGTTTTAACTATAAAAATTATATAGTATATATAAGCTTTGGGCTGGTTTTATTGTTTTTTTCAATTACGCTTTTTAACAAGGGTTTCTTATCTCCGGAGAACCTCATGAACATTCTGCGACAGACTGCCATGATATCTGTCATGGCGGTAGGCATGACTTTCACAATATCTGCTGCAGAAATTGACCTCTCAATAGGGTCCATAGTCGCTTTATCCGCCCTGGTTGCAGCATTGGTTTTAAGAAGCGCAGGTATTATTTTGGCCGTGCTGGCAGGATTGAGCGTCGGGGCGGTTACTGGTTTGTTAAATGGAATTATAGTATCAAAAGTGCGTATACCCTCTTTTCTTGTAACGCTGGGAACATCCAGCATTGTAAGCGGCCTGGCGCGTAAGATAACAAATCTTGAAGCTGTTCCTATAATCGATAAAAGATTTAATTTTATATTCGGCTCCGGCGACATAGGCCCAATTTCCACGCTTTTTCTCTGGACGCTCATTATCATGATTGTAGGCGATCTGGTTTACAGGAAGACGCCGTTTGGAAGAGCGGTTCTGGCAACGGGCGGCAACAAATCTGCCGCAAGGTTTTCCGGCATACGCACAGATGCGGTGAAGGTGGCGGTAATGACAATCAGCGCCGTATGTGCGGCTTTTGCAGGAATACTTTACGCCGGCCGGCTCCACGGTGCCCGCTATACACTTGGCGAAGCGGATGTCATGACTGTTATAGCCGCCGTCGTGATTGGCGGCACCAGCTTTACCGGCGGCCGCGGCACGGTGGTGGGTTCTATTATCGGTTCTATAATAATGGGAATGCTGAATAACGGGCTTTTGCTTATGGGGCTCAGCGTCTCCGACCAGATGATTGCAAGGGGTATCATAATAATACTTGCGGTATCACTCAGCCTCAGAGAGGCTAAAAATGATTAACATATATATTCAGAGGTGATTATATGTTTCTGGATGTTTTGCTCAGAAGAAATAGAAAGTTTGTGGAAACCGCCATTGAACTGCATCAAAAAGGAGAAATACCCGCAAACAGTTATGTCATTGACGTTGATACGGTCAGGGATAACGCTGCCGTAATGGCCGAAGCCGGGAAAAAGTACAATTTTAAAATATTTGCCATGACAAAGCAGATAGGCAGAAATCCTGTTGTTCTGAAAGCTATAAGTGAAGCCGGCATAGACTCATGTGTGGCGGTGGACCTTGCCTGCGCCAGAGCCGTGAATGCGGCCGGGCTTAAAGTAGGCCATCTGGGGCACCTTGTCCAGATTCCCAGGGCAGAGACAAAAGCGGCGTTAAACCTTAAACCCGATTATTGGACCGTTTTCAGTTATGAGAAAGCCGTCGAAATATCAAATGCTAATACCGAAAACAGGGAACAAAAGGTATTGGCGAGAATTTACGCTGATGGAGACAGATTTTATAAAGGCCACGAGGGCGGGTTTCCGGCTAAGGATATCCTTGAGGTCTCTAAAAAACTTGACAGTTTGAAGGGAATAAAATTTGCCGGAATAACCACTTTTCCCGCATTGCTATATGACCCCGAAGCCAAAGATGTAATGCCAACCCCTAATCTTAAAACCCTGGAGGAAGCAGCGGCCGCCTTAGCTAAAGCGGGAATTGAAAATATCGAAGTCAATGCTCCCGGCACTACTTCCAGTGTGGTGTTTGAAAAACTTGCCGATGCCGGCGCTACTCAGGTGGAACCCGGCCACGGTTTAACCGGTACAACTCCTCTTCATGCAATAAACGACCTGCCTGAAAGGCCGGCGATGCTGTATCTTACAGAAGTTTCGCATTTTTACGGCGGCAAGCCCTATTGCTTTGGCGGGGGCCTTTACATTGATCCGGTATTTCCACCGTACCCCGTAAAAGCATGTGTGGGTTCTTCTCCGGAAGAAGCTATCGAGCAGAAGATAGTATGTGAAATGCCCGACCCCTCGGCAATTGATTATTATGGAATTTTGCAGCCCGAGCCTGGGAATAAAGTAAGAGAGGGAGATACGGTGATATTTGGTTTCAGGGCACAGGTTTTTGTAACAAGAGCCTATGTGGTCCCAATCAGCGGGATAAAAACCGGTAAACCTGAGGTTAAAGGAATCTGGTTTTCAGATGGCAGAAGGGTTGGTTGGCCGGAATGGTAAAAATTGATTTTGAAGAAAATAACACCGGCATATATGCTCTTGAAGCCATTGACATCCATAAGGCCTTTTTTAAAAATGAGGTGCTTAAAGGTGTAACAGTTAAAGTTAAAAAAGGAGAAGTACTGGGCCTTGTGGGATCCAACGGGGCCGGCAAGTCGACACTAATGAAGATAATAAACGGCGTCTATAAAGCAGACAGCGGTATTATAAAAATAAACGGAGAAAAGGTGTATTATAAAGACGTACAGGGAGCAAGGGCCAGCGGAATAGCGATGGTATACCAGGAATTCAGCCTCGTTCCAACCATGACAGTTGCCCAGAACCTTTTTCTTGCGGAGGAGCCAAAAAAAGGACTTTTTATTGATGACTCTACCTGCATTAAGAAGGCCCAGGAGGCATTTAAAGATTTCAATGTGGAAATTGACCCGAGAACTTATGTGGAAGACCTTTCTATAGGAAACCAGCAGATAGTGGAAATAGTAAAGGCATTGATCCGGAAACCTGCGGTTTTGATACTCGATGAGCCTACCGCATCCCTTACGCAAAAGGAAATAAACAGATTGTTCGATTTTATAAAACGATTGAAACAGCAGGGAATAGCCATAATATTTGTTTCTCATCATCTGCGGGAAATAACGGACATTTGCGATAGGGTTGTGGTGTTGCGGGATGGCAGGGTTTCGCTGGACGATTATGTTAAAAATGTAGAAATACAGCAAATAATACAGGCCATGATCGGGCGAAAGGTAACAACGTATGAATACATTCCGCCGAAAACAAATATTTCAAGAAATCAGCCAATTTTGGAGGTCAGAGGGCTAAAGTGGCGTGATAAGATCAATGATGTAAGTTTTGCCGTATACCCGGGAGAAATAGTCGGGATAGCCGGTTTGCTGGGAAGCGGCCGCACAGAAATACTGAAAAATATTTACGGGCTTTACAGACCCGAAAAGGGTGAAATAATAGTAAATGGCCAGATTTTAAAAATCAACGGTCCATGGGACGGAATAAAGCACGGTTTATTTCTTGTTCCTGAAAACAGGCGTAAAGAAGGAATAATAGCGGGTCAATCCATAAGACATAACATACTCCTGCCGGTGTGGAGAAGGTTAAAGAAAAGATTGTTTATCGATGACGGGAAAGGTAAAAAAATAGCTACGGATCTAAGCCAAAAATTAAATATAAAAATGGTTGACACCGAACAATATGTTGAAGTGCTTTCCGGCGGGAATCAACAGAAAGTGGTTTTTGCAAAAAGTCTTGTCACAGGACCCAAAGTACTGCTGCTCGATGATCCGACCGTCGGTATTGATGTTGAGGCTAAAAATGAAATAGCAAATCTTATCCGCAATATTGCCGACGAAGGCAATGGTGTATTGCTTGTGTCCTCCGAAATGGAAGAGATGGCTCGACTGGCGGACAGAGTGCTTGTTTTAAGACAAGGTAAAATTATTCGTGAATTATCTAGATGCAAAGGAGATATTATAACAGAAGAAACCCTGACCGAAGCCATTCAACTATGAAAAAACTTTTAAAATGGCTTGCGCTATCTAAAGTGCTTGAGTTCATCACGACCGTCGGCAGATACAAAATCTTTCACAAAACTTGCTATTTTATAAGAAATGTGGTAATATTTATTCAAACTATACGGTTAGGGATGACATGGGCGAGAGAGACCCGGACGACGGGCGCCGAAGGGGTAAGCCTCATATAAGGTGAAACTCTCAGGCAAAAGGATCGCCTCTGGACCTGCCTCTGGAGAGCTCAAAGCGCCGAAGATGACAATCTTTCAGGCAAAAGGACAGAGGTTCTAAGCTTAAATGTCTTGATTTACGATATTTACGCTTGGGACCTCTTTATTTTTTACCTTAAAAAGCGGATGTAACTGTTTCCGGTTTTTATTGAGTGAAGGAGGGGAGAAGAATGTTAAAGAGGACTCCGTTATACGATGAACATGTAAAGCTAAAAGCCAAAATGACGGAATTCGGCGGCTATGAGATGCCAATCCAGTACACCTCCATCATTGAAGAACACATGGCGGTGAGGACAAAAGCCGGCGTCTTCGATGTATCCCACATGGGGGAGATACTGGTGGAAGGCGGGGGTGCGGCCGAATTTTTGAACGGCCTGCTGACAAATGACATCTGCCTGTTAAAAGACGGCGGGGTTCAGTACACCGTCATGACTTACGATAACGGGGGAACGGTGGATGACCTCCTGGTGTACCGCTTGCAAAATGACCGCTATCTTCTGGTGGTAAACGCCTCGAATAAGGATAAGGACTTCGAGCACATAAAAAAATACGCAAGGGGCGATGTTAGCGTCCGGGACGTCAGCGATTCATACGGTCAGATCGCGCTTCAGGGGCCGGGGAGCCCGGCTTATATAGAAAAACTTTTGCCCGCGCCGGACATCCGACCTTTTTCATTTACAACACTGAAATATCAGGGCAAGCCTCTTATGGTTTCCCGCACGGGTTACACCGGCGAGGACGGATTCGAAGTCTACGGGCCGCCGGATGTTATAAAAGAACTTTTTGAAAAGTTTGTAGAATCCGGGGTGGTCCCCTGCGGCCTCGGCGCCCGTGACACCCTCAGGTTTGAAGCGGGCCTGCCTCTTTACGGCCACGAACTGGCGGAGGACATCACCCCGGTGGAGGCGGGCCTCGAAAGGTTTATAAAATTCCACAAGCATTTCCCCGGCAGGGACGCCCTTTACCGCCAGGTCAATGAAAATACCGGCAGGAGGCTTGTGGGCCTGAAGCTCCTGGAAAAAGGCGTGCCCCGGCAGGGGTATAAAGTTTATTTCGGCGACGAGGAGGCAGGATATGTGACCTCGGGCAACTACGGGCCGTATGTGAGGGAATACCTGGCCCTGGCGCTGGTGGATGTGCAGAAAATCCCCGGATGGAATGCATCGGGGAAATATGCCGACATCCCCTTACTGGAGATAGAAATTCGCGGCAAAAGACACAGGGCGCAGGTGACGCCCAAAAACTTTTTAAAATTGTAATTAAACAAACTGGCTGAATACAAAATTATTAAGAGCAAGGAGGAGATTTAAATGAGCCATGTGCCCGAAAATTTAAAGTACACCGAAGAACACGAATGGATACTGGTGGAAGGACGCAGGGGGAGGATAGGCATTACCGATCACGCCCAGGACGCCTTGGGAGACGTGGTCTATGTTGACCTCCCCGAAGTCGGGGCCAGGGTTGAGAAGGGCGAGGCCTTCGGCGCGGTGGAATCGGTTAAGGCGGCTTCGGACATATACGCCCCAGTGTCGGGAACCGTGGTGGAGGTAAACGAGGCTTTAAAGGACAATCCCGAACTGGTAAACAAAAGCCCCTATGACGAAGGTTGGATGATAGTCGTAGAAATAGACGATGAAAGCGAGCTGGACGATCTTTTAAGCCCCGCGGATTACGAGAAACTGCTGGAAAGGGAGTAGTGCCATGAGGTACACCAGCCACGCGCCTTTTCAGGTGGAAGAGATGCTGAAAGCGCTGGGGATAAGGGATATCGACGAACTTTTCGCCGATATCCCGCCGGAGGTAAAGCTAAAGAGGGAGCTGGACCTCCCCGGGGCTTTAAGCGAGGTGGAAATAGAGAGGGAGTTTCAGGCTCTTGAGAAAGAAAACAGGGCTTTCGAGTTTGTAAATTTCATGGGCGCCGGAGCCTACGACCACCACGTGCCGGCGGTGGTCAGGGCCGTTGTGGGGCGTTCTGAATTTTACACCTCATACACCCCATATCAGCCTGAAAGGAGCCAGGGGACCCTGGCGGCCATATTTGAATACCAGACCATGATGGCCAATTTGACCGGCATGGACGTGGTCAACGCCTCGGTTTACGACGGGGCTTCCGGCCTCGCCGAAGCCGTGCTAATGGCGTGCGACATTAAAAGAAAGGGCAGGGTGGTAATCTCAGGTGCCGTACACCCCGAATACATTGAAACCGCAAAGACTTACGGGTTCGGATACAACAAGGAAATAACCGTTGCGCCTTACACCGCCGCCTATGAAACGGACTGGGATCGGGCGGAAAGGCTGGCGGATAGGGAAACCGCAGCCCTGGTCGTGAGTATGCCCAACTTTTTCGGAGTTCTCGAAGATGTAGAAAGGGCAAGGCAAATAGCGGAGCAAAAGGGCGCGATGTTTATCGTCGTCGTCAATCCCATTTCCCTGGGTATTTTAAAGCCGCCCGGAGATTACGGTGCAGATATCGTGGTGGGCGAGGGCCAGCCCCTGGGCAATCCCCTGAATTTCGGCGGCCCTTACCTGGGGTTCATGGGAGCCAGAGCCGAATATGTCCGGCGCATGCCCGGCCGTATAGTGGGCCAGACGGTGGACGCCGAAGGCAAAAGGGTTTTCGTCCTCACCCTCCAGGCCCGGGAGCAGCACATCCGCAGGGAAAAGGCCACCTCCAACATCTGTTCCAATGAGGCGCTGAACGCCCTGGCGGCCACCGTATACCTTTCTTATCTCGGCAAAAAGGGCTTAAGGGATGTGGCCTACCATTCCCACGCGAAGGCAAGGTATTTTATCGGCGAGATTAAAAAGAGCGGCAGGGCCCGGGTCGTAAACGATAGGGTGTTCAACGAAGTGGCGGTAGAAGTTGACGACCTGGAAAAAAGATACGGTGAAGCCCTGGCTCGAAAAATCCTTCCCGGCGTGCGCCTTGACCGGTTTTATCCCGAAGAGAAAAACCGCCTCCTGGTGGCATTTACGGAAAAGCGCACAAAACAGGAGATAGACATGCTGCTTGAAACACTGGGGGTGAGATAAATGGGTGACATACGGCAAACACAAGACATTCCCCTCATATTTGAAAAATCCCTGCCCGGCAGGGAAGGGTTTCGCCTGGACACGCCCGATGTGCCGCCGGTGGATTTATCGCAGACTATAGGCGACGGCCTCCTGCGGGAAACACTCGACCTGCCGGAGGTTTCGGAACTGGATGTGGTGAGGCATTACACCGGCCTTTCAAAAATGAACTTCGGGGTGGACGACGGTTTTTACCCCCTCGGCTCCTGTACCATGAAATATAACCCCAAAATCAATGAAGAGGTGGCGGCGCTCCCGGGCTTTACCGGGCTTCATCCCTACGCGCCGGAAGAGCTCTGCCAGGGCACTTTAAAGATAATGTACGACATGCAGAGGTTCCTTTCGGAAATAACGGGCATGGATTATTTCACCCTGATGCCCGCTGCCGGTGCTCACGGCGAGCTTACGGGAATACTCATCATAAAGAAATACCTGGAGACGAGAGGAGAGCGCCGGACAAAGATTATCGTTCCCGACTCCTCCCACGGCACCAACCCCGCCACCGCCAAAGAAAGCGGATTTGAGATAGTGAAAGTAAAATCACGGGAGGATGGCCTGGTGGATGTGGAGGAACTGGAGAAGCTGGCCGGTGAAGATGTGGCGGCACTGATGCTTACAAATCCCAATACCCTGGGCCTTTTTGAAAGGGAAATCCTCAGGATATCGGAAATCCTGCATGAAAAGGGTGCGCTGCTTTATTACGACGGGGCGAACCTCAATGCCATAATGGGGATAGCGCGTCCGGGCGATATGGGATTTGATGTGGTTCATGTAAATCTTCACAAGACCTTCTCCACCCCTCACGGCGGCGGAGGCCCGGGTTCCGGCCCGGTGGGCGTCAAGGCCTTTTTGAGGGACTTTCTGCCAAGACCCGTTGTGGAGAAAAGAGAGGGCGGGTATTACCTTGAATACAATCTGCCCCACAGCATCGGCAGGATAAGGGCTTTTTACGGGAATACAGGGGTGGTTCTCAAGGCCTACGCCTATATAAGGGGCCTGGGCGCTGGGGGGCTCAAAGAGGCGAGTCAAATCGCCACCCTCAACGCCAACTATTTGAAGAAAATGATTGAAGACATGTTTGAGTCTCCCGTAAAATCCGTGTGCAAGCACGAGTTTGTCGTGAGCGCTAAAAGCTGGAAGGAGCGCTTCGGCGTGAAAGCCCTCGATATCGCCAAGCGCCTGCTGGACTACGGCTTCCATCCGCCCACAATCTACTTTCCGCTCATTGTCGAGGAAGCCCTGATGATAGAGCCCACCGAGACCGAGAGCAAGGATACGCTGGACGAGTTCGTACGCGCCCTGCGCCGGATTCACAGGGAAGCCTCCGAAAACCCGGACCTATTGAGAGACGCCCCCCACACCATGCCATGCCGGCGGGTGGACGAAGTAAAGGCCGCCAGGGAAATGAAGTTGAAATATTAATCGACAATATCAATTTTCATATCATTGCAGGAAAGGAAAGTGCCCATGCTATATATAAGAAACGACTCTAATGATCCCTATTTCAATATGGCACTGGAAGAATATGTTATAAAATCCATGGACCCCTCAAAGGAGTACTTCATTTTATGGCAGAACCGCCCGGTGGTGGTCATAGGCAAGAATCAGAACGCCATCGAGGAGGTCAACCTGGAATATGTCCGGAAAAACGACATTGCCGTGGTGAGGAGGCTGTCCGGCGGCGGGGCCGTTTACCACGACCTGGGCAATGTTAACTTCACCTATGTGGTGGACTACCGGCCGGAGGACTTCAACAGCATCGAGAGATTCGCCCGGGCGGTGGTCAAAGCCCTGGAAAAACTCGGCGTAAATTCCGAATTTACCGGCAGGAACGACATTACCATTGACGGCAGGAAGATATCCGGCAACGCCCAGTACCTGTACAAAAAGCGGCTGCTCCATCACGGCACGCTGCTTTTTGACTCCGACGTGACAAGGCTTTCTCAGGCGCTGAATGTAAAACCCCAGAAGATTTCATCAAAAGGTGTAAAATCCGTCAAAAGCCGGGTGGCCAACATCAGGGAGTACCTGAAAGAGGATATCAGCATCGAGGATTTTAAAGAACTGGTTGTAAAGTATATATTCGAAGTGGAGGGCCAGCCCGTAACCGAATACCGCCTGACCCCTGAAGATTTGAACCAGATCACCCGCCTGAGGAATGAAAAATACGCCACATGGGAATGGAACTTCGGCACATCTCCCGAATTCGACCTGACAAAATCCCGGCGCTTTGACGGCGGTGAAGTGGAAGTAAGGATCAATGTGAGGGACGGGCGCGTCACCGCCATCAAGTTTTACGGGGACTTCCTGAGCATGAGGGATGTATCCGAAGTGGAAGAAAAGCTGAAGGGCCTCCGCTACAGGGAAGAGGACATGCGGGAGGCCCTCGGCGCGATGAATTTAAAAGAATATTTCGGCGCTATAAGCCTGGAAGAGCTGATGAGCGTTATATTGTGAGGACGGGGGTGAGGCGTCCGTTAAAAAAGGCGGCGAACACCCCTTAAAAATGGCGGCGGGAGACGCCCTATACAAAAAATACGACCGGCGAAAAATACGACCGGCGGGCAATTTTGCCCGCCGGTTTTTGCGTGCGCCCGGCATGGGCGAGCTTTTGCAGTTAAAGTCTGTTACGTGGCCCCAGAAGCGGCCGTTAGCTTAACAGTAAGGGTATCTACCATGAAGTCGGGTGCCCACCGAAGACGGCCGGTGGTAAGTTTGTAAAACTATCAACGACAGCAGAAAAACCCCCAAGTGGGCCTACCTTGGAAAATTAGCGGTAAAACCGCAAGGGGCAGAGAAAAGCGAGTTTATTTTTCTTTTTGCTAAAAACAAGCGTTTTTGAAGGGAAAAATGCGGAACCATAGAATTATATTAAATTAAAATACTTTATTGAGTGACATTGAGGGGGAAATAAAAATGGGGGGGCCTGTAAGAAATAAAGAAAGGGTATTGAATTACATAACTCGGCGCCAGGAGAAAATTTACCTGGAGAACGAGAAGATCCTCGAAGATTTCGGTGTAACCGCTGAGGAGATAGCCGAGACCTTTCAAATTGCAAGGCCCAACGTAAGTTCACTTTTAAATGATCTGGTGAGAGAAGGAATCCTTATAAAAGTTTCAACCAGGCCTGTGTATTATTTTTTGAGAAGCATGATTGAACAGGGGCTCGGCATAGATATGCCGCATAAATTGCGCTCTTTGAATCGTGACGCTTTTTTGGATGCCATAAGTAAAAGGAAACCTGCAAATAAAAATGATGAGGATTCGATATTTAAAAACCTGATAGGGTATGATGGTAGCCTTAAGACTCAGGTAGAGCAATTAAAAGCTGCAGTTCTTTATCCTCCTTATGGGCTTCATTCCCTCATAATAGGGCCGTCGGGTTCAGGTAAATCATTTATGGTTGAACTTATGTACAACTTTTCACGTAAAATCGGACGCCATGAAAAAATGAATGTATTCAACTGCGCCGACTATTACAATAACCCACAGCTTTTAATGTCGTATTTGTTCGGACATGCTAAGGGGGCTTATACTGGAGCCGAAAGCGACCGCCCGGGCCTTGTAGAGCTTTCCGATCGTGGAATACTATTTCTCGACGAGGTGCACAGGTTGCCGCCTGAAGGCCAGGAAATGCTATTTTTGCTGATAGACAAAGGTGAATATTATCGTCTGGGGGACCCGATCGTAAGAAAGGCGAACCTGATGATAGTTGCTGCTACTACGGAAGATCCAAATTCTGTACTCTTAAAAACCTTTATTAGACGCATTCCAATGATTGTAAGAATCCCGCCTTTAGAGGAAAGGCCTTTAAAGGAAAAACTGGATATAATTAAAGAACTGGTTTTTGAAGAAGCACGGCGAGTGAAGTCAGAAATCGTAATATTTCCCGAGACACTTAAAGGCCTTTTATGTCATAGATATGATGGGAATGTTGGTGAACTGAAATCAACATTACAGATGATGTGTGCTAAAGCTTTTGCAAGAAATTTTTACTCTGGAAGAAAGGAGATCCTAATAGACGTAGGTGTGTTACCTGATTACATCAGAAGTGAGATAGTAAAACTCAGAGCAAATCACGGTATCGAATTAACTGAGAGAATCGAAGAGCCTCTAATAATTTCATCGGAAGGTGACGACACGCAACAGGCTGCAAGATACGACCTTTACGATTTGGTTCTGGAAAAAATAAAAGCTCTGGAAAAACAGGGACTCAGCAGAGATGATATTGAGGTCAATATTGCGCAGTTCATCGACGAGTACTTCAGAACAGTGACCGGTAGGTTTAAAAAGCTTAGTCTTCAGGAATTTGAGAAGATAGTTAGCAGAGATATTATAAAATTTACCATGGAAATGATTAAAATAGCTGAATCTGAACTCGGAATGACATATTCGGAAAATTTTGTATATACTGTAGCACTACACTTTCAGTCATTGCTGGAAAGGATGAAGCGGGGAAATACCGTTGTAAATCTCAGACTGAACGAGATAAAAGAAAAGTATAAAAAGGAGTACAATGTGGCAAAAAAAATTCTGAGTCATTTTAAGGTGCAGTTTGGAATGGATGTTCCGGAGGATGAAGCGGGGTTTATTACCGTATTCCTGACTTCAGACCTGCAGAAAAAAGCCAATCCATGTGTAGGAATAATTGTAATAGCCCATGGAGACAGCGCCGCTTCCAGCATGGCTCGAGTCGCAAACAAGCTTCTTGGAATAGATAGGATAAAGGCTTTTGATATGCCGTTAAATATGACTATTGATGAAGCCCTTGGCGGAGTAACGGAAATAGTTAGAGAGACAGATGAAGGAAAAGGGGTACTGCTTTTGATAGACATGGGATCTCTTCGGAATTTTGGTGAAATCATTACCCGGCTCACGGGTATAAAAACGGCAACAGTAGATAGAGTCAATACACCTTTAATCCTCGAATGTGCGAGGAAATCGTACTTCCTTCACTACGACCTCGACTCAATAGTTGAAGCAGTGACGGACGTAGAAACAAAAAAGACGGTAAGGGCCGAAAAGCCGATAATCATAACCGTGTGCAGTACCGGTGAAGGCACTGCAGAAAAGTTAAAAAAATTTCTAGAGAACAAATTTCAACAATTAAAAAATTACGAGATTCTACCCTTTAATCTGTTCGATTTGAAAGAAGAAAATAAAAACTTTAAAGATATTTTATCAACAAAAAGAGTTGTTTGTATAATAGGCGCTATAGATCCTGGAGTTAAATCAATTCCATTTATACCTCTTGAAGTGATCTTAAAAAATCCAGATACAATTATAAACATCATAGAGAATAATGAAATTTCAATTAAAGCTCGGCGCAGCACATCTGTTGCGGAAAAAAACGGAGCGAACGCGTTAAATGAAGAGATAATAAAAATCCTTGAAGAGTTTTTAACTTACATTAACCCGATTAAAATGGCCAGAGCATACTCATTTTTTGTGAGAGAACTAGAGGATGAAATGAAAAGTCAATTAAAAGAAGATGTTTCTGTAAAACTGGGTGTACATCTGGGTTGCGCCGTTGAAAGAATTATAACGAATAATTACATTATATTCCCGGAAAAAGAGACATTTATAAAGCAAAATGCACGGAAGTATCAGGTCTTCCGTCACTGTCTTCAGGTGATAGAGAAAAGCTTCAACGTGAGCTTCAACGATGACGAAATTTGTTACTGTATAGAGGTACTCAACAAATTAGGCCCTGCTAGTTAGCAGGGCTTTTATAATGTGTATGGGATAGTGTATGAAACATGCATACACTTTTTTAAACAACTGCCGCGATCGATATACACAGTGCTGGCATAGCAATTGCTATGTTTTTCAATAAAGAATATACATGCTCATGGAGGCGCAGAAAATGGGGTCATACAAAGAAATTATTCAATCTTGGTTTGAAGAAGAACTCATAATACCGGACATAGAAGCAACTAGCTTTGAGGAAGTGTTAAAGATCTTAAGTGAAAGCTTGCATAGAAAAGGCTACGTTAAAGATGGTTTTTATGAAAAATTGATAGAGAGGGAAAGGAATTTCCCTACAGGCTTGCCAGTGGAAGGAGACGTCAAAGCAGCAATTCCTCATGCCAGTCCGGAGTATGTTAATAAGTCGGCGATAGCGGTTGGTATTTTGAAAAAACCTGTGACTTTTGTAGAGATGGGTACCAGGGATCGTTTTGTAGAATGCAGGATCGTTTTTCTTCTCGCCATCAAGGATTCGAAGAGACATCTTGAAGTTTTAAAACGGCTTATGGATTTCTTTGTCAACAGTGGCAACCTTGAAAGAATTGTCAAAGCCCGGGATCGAAAAGTGATACTGCACTTTATACTAGACAACTTAAATGGTGATGGGAGGTGATATGAAGGGTCCTAAATAAAAAAATAAAAAATAAATCACATATTTTCTGAGGAGGAGAGTAGGCTTATGAAAAAAAGAATAGTAGTGGCATGCGGATCAGGGGTGGCTACTTCCAATACGGTAGCTGAAAAGGTGAAGGATCTGTGCAAACAGCGGAAGATTGATGTGGAGGTAATGGCTGTAGATTTTAAATCTCTTAAAGATTACTTAAAGGGAGCCAATGTCTTTATCTCCATAGCGCCGTATGATAGGACGGATTATGGAGTGCCTACTATTAGCGGCATACCGTTTCTTACCGGGGTTGGCATGGATAAAGCTATGGATGAACTGGAGAGGATTTTAAGAAACGGGAGGTAGAAGTATGAATTCTTTTAAAGACGTTATTCAGTATATCCTTAACCTAGGACCGGCTGTTTTTTTACCTTTTGTGATGCTGATCCTGGGTCTGATTATAAGGATGAAGTTTACAAAAGCGCTTTCTGCAGCTCTCACCCTCGGTGTTGCATTTTTGGGGATGTCGGTAATACTTGACTTTATGTTCGGGGCCATATCACCCGCTGCCAATGCATTCGTCAAGAACACGGGAATTCAGTTAAATGCCCTGGACCTGGGATGGACTCCCAACGCCGCCATTGCATGGGCGTGGCCCTACGCATTTTTAATATTCCCGATCCAGATCGCGATTAACCTCATAATGCTGGCTTTGGGATGGACCAACTGTCTTAACGTTGATATGTGGAATGTTTGGAACAAAGTTTTTACAGGAGTTCTGGTGGCAGGAATTACCGGAAGTCTTCCTATAGCATTTATTGTTTGTGCGATCCAGGTGGTCTTCGAATTGAAAAATGCAGATCTGACTCAGAAGCAGGTCTACGAAATAACGAACATTCCCGGTATAGCTCTTCCTCATAGCATGGCTCTCACTGGTGTTATAATCGCGCCGCTGAACAGACTATTGGATTTTATACCCGGGATAAACAAAATCAAGCTGGATGCCGATGGGCTTAAGGAGAAATTGGGTATATTTGCCGAAAACCACATTCTGGGATTCATAGTCGGTTTGATAATAGCTCTATTTGCCAGGTATAACTTCAAAGGCACCCTTACCTTAGGTATGCAGGCAGCGACTGCGCTTGTACTGTTCCCAATGGTGGCTGCCCTTTTCATGAAAGCTCTTGCCCCCATCTCGGAAGCCGCAGCGGAGTTCATGAAGTCCAGATTTCCCGGCAGGGAGTTCTATATCGGGCTGGATTGGCCCTTCCTGGCCGGTCAGCCGGCATTGTGGGTTACTACCATTGTATTAGTTCCTATTATACTGCTAATGGCTGTGTTGCTGCCTGGAAATACTACCCTTCCTTTTGGCGGCATACTTAACCTCTGCTTTGCGGTGCCTGCTTTAATAATAACACGGGGCGATCTGTTCAGGATGATTGTACTGGGTATTGTTACAACGCCTCTTTACCTGTGGGTGGCCAGTTACTTTGCACCTGTAATAACATCGCTGGCCAGACATGTAGGTACGATCAACATACCGTCCAACCAGCTGATTACTTGGAACGGCATGGAAACTCCCGAGTTCAGATACTTTATGAGTCAGATAGGTCTGATTTTTAAGGGCCAGCTTTTCCCGGGTATTATAATTCTGCCGCTTTATGCCCTCCTCATATGGTATTATTGGAACCACATGACCAGAAGGGAGAGAGAGGTTAAGGAAAGACTCGGCCTGTGATTTTCAAGGCCGATGGCCCTTGGCGGTCGGGGAGGCGAATTCTCCCAGGCCGCCGAAGAAAAAAGTTGGAGGCACACCTTAATATTCATTATTGCCGGCGAAGAAGTTTCAAAGAAGAAAATACTGAATTTCTAGAATAGGGGGTGACTTTTTTGATATGTACTGTGACTCTCAATCCTGCACTAGACAGGATTATGATACTTGATGAGATCAATTATGGGGAAAATACCAGGATAAAACAACAGGAAATTGATGTCGGTGGCAAGGGAACTCATGTTGCGGCCGTTTTGTCGGACCTCGGTATAGAAACTGTGGCAACCGGTATTATGGGAAGTATAGGTGGGGAGAAACTGTGCGAACTTCTGGAAAAAAGGAGAGTAAAGTGTGATTTTATATGGGTTGAAAGTCTGGAGGTGAGAACCAGTTATATTATTGTTTTGCTAAAAGATAAAAAGCATTTTATGATTACCGAAAGAGGAAGTGAAGTTAATAGAAAAGATATTGCCCTACTTTACGAGAAAATAGATAAGCTCTCAAAGTCAACTGATTACATGGTTTTTTCCGGGGGGGTCGGCCCCGGGTTTGACAAAAATGTTTACAGAGAACTGATAGCCATATCTAAAAGTAATGGTGCAAAGACTGTGCTGGACGCCAGCGGTGAATACTTAAGAGAAGGTGCCAAATCAACACCAAATTTTCTAAAAATCAACTGCAAGGAATTCTCGGAATTAGTAGGCCATGAGATGACTGATGAAACAGATATAGTAAAAAATGCAAAAAATCTAATCGAGGGTGGAGTAGAGGTTGTAGCCATTACCCTGGGAAAAGACGGTTCTATCGTCCTCACAGAAAATGAAGTTATAAAGATTTTTTTACCCCATATAGAAGTAGTAAATACTGTCGGATGCGGCGATATATACCTTGCGGGGGCCTTATATAAAATGAAAATGGGGAAAAGCACGGAGGAATGTTTTACTTTTGCTGCGGCCTTGAGCGCTTCAAAGGCTCTTTTGTACAGAACTTCGGAATTTGATCCGGCTACGGTGAAACGCCTGGAAAAAAGTGTGAATATCAGTTACTATCATTAGACTGGGGGTATCAAAGTGAAGTATTTAAAAGAAAGAAAGGAAATATGCGAACTCGTAAATGACATGTTCGACAGGTTTATGACCAATGCTGTGGGTGGAAACGTTTCTCTGAGAGTAGGAGAAAACGAAGTACTTATAACGCCATCTTTAATGGCTGAAGAGAAAAGGTGCAAACTAAATCCTGATGATCTCATACTGGTTGATCTGGACATGAATGTTATTGACGGAATAGGCAGGGTAAGCAGGGAGATAAACATGCACTGTGGCATATTAAAAAGAATACCCCGGGTAAATGCATGTGTCCACGCCCATCCGAAAAATCTTTTGGTCTTTGCTTGCCTAGAAGTTCCTCTACCTTCGGTTACTGAGGCCACCCGCAAATACGGTATAGTGGAAGTGCTGCCCTATAAAAAAGCCTGTTCTACAGAATTAGCTGATGCTGTTGTGGATTATTTCGCAGGGAAGAAGGAAGCTCTGGATCGCTCGGGCATGGCGGTTATGCTGGCACGACACGGAGTAATGTCCGTTGGCAGAACTCTTTCAGAGGCCTATAATGTAATCGAGAGACTTGAGGCAAACGCGTATATTGTCCTTTGCAGCAGTTTAGTGGAAAATAATCCGATTCTAAAGGTGGCTAATGTGCAGCAGTATTTTAGCCCACGCCTTTTTATCACGAGTAGCACTGAAGCGGATAGCGGAGAGTAAAAAATAATTAATTTAATTGGCAGACAATAATGTTCTGCCTTTTGTTTTCTACTTTGTTGTAAAGTTAACACGAAACTCGTCCGGCTTGGTAAACCGGCGGATACGGAGCCGAATGTCCTGCAGTATGATAGGAGGGGGCTAGCCGCCTCCTCCTATTCGATCTGATTCATGGCTTATTTTACTTTGTAAAAACGTGCTCTCCCACTCTGTAGAGCACCGGTTTTGCAAGAAGCCATTTATTTCTGGTCTTGGATGGATTGAAGAAGTAGAGCGCCCCACCGGTGGGGTCTTTTCCCGCCAGCGCCTCATCGGCGGCTTTCAGGGAGTCCTGGCCCGGGATTATGGAGGCTATCCTGCCCTCTTCCACCGGTGAGAACTGGTACAATCCCAGTTCATCGATCTGATAAATGACTTCCTTGATGGTATTCGGGAAATCCGGGCTTTTCACTCTGTTGATAACCACCGCCCCCACCGCAAGTTTCCCGAGGTACGGCTCTCCTTCGGCTTCGGCGTGAATCAGTTTGGCCAGCAGCAGCCTTTCTTCGGCGGTATAGTATATACCCGCTCCCGCCTTCATCAACCTGTCCCTGTCAAAACCGCCTCTCGAGCTCAAATCCCGAGGGCGTTCAGGCGTCTGGGGTTTTGGTGGAATCAAAAGTTTCATCCCCGGGTAAATTTCATCCTTCACCAGCCCGTTGATATCTTTTAAGTCCTGGACAGTCACGCCGTAGGCTCTCGCTATAAGAAAGAGTGTGTCACCTTTTTTAACCGCAATTCTCTGGTAAGGGCTCTTTTGCGGTATGAACAGGGCCTGTCCCACCAGAATTTCATCGGAAGCAAGGCCGTTTAAATCTTTCAGCTCCTGCAGGTTTACACCGAACCGGCGGCTTATGAGATACAGGGTATCACCGGGTTTTACTATGTACCTTTCCGGCAGAAGCAGAACCTGCCCTGCGGTAATCCTGTCGGAAACGAGGGTATTGGCCAGCTTAATTTTGTCCATCGGGATTCCGGTTCTCCTGCTCAGTAGAAAAAGCGTGTCACCGGGCTTTACGGTGTAAACCTGTGCGTAAGCCCCGCCGCCCAGAAAAAGAAAAATGACGAGCAAAAAAGCTGCCGCAATTGATTTTTTGATGTTTTGCACCATCCATCATCTCCTTTCTCTGGGACAATTATACTATACACCTCCAGCCCATTTCATCAAGTAAATTTAACCAGTAATACTTTTTTCAGTTGAACCCGTAGCACAATCAAGCCTGCGGCCGAAAATTTTAAAGTTGAACAATGATACAGTTGAAAAAAATGTTTAGTTTAAATAAAATATAATTAGCCGAAGGAGGTGTTATTTATGATAGTCACTGCCACTCAATTTAAAAATAATATGGGCAAATATCTAAAATTAGCCAAAAAACAAGAAATTATTATAACCAGAAGCGGAAAATCAATTGCAAAGATTGTCCCTTTGAACGGAGATGAGACCCCCATAACAGACAGTCTTATCGGAATACTGGAAGGTGACAAAAACGTAGACTTGAAGAGAGAGAGAGAGGAAAGATTAAAAAAATATGAAGATCCTGCTTGATACAAATATCATTCTCGATGTTCTTTTAAAAAGAGATCCTTTTTACAAAGACGGTGCGGAAATATTCAGGATGGCTGAAAGGGGAGAGATTTCCGCTTTCGTAACGGCTTCCAGTATTACAGATATTTTTTATATTGCACGGAAGCGAATAGGCGGCGAATCCGGTAAAGATGCCATTAAAAAGTTGCTCGAAATTGTCGATGTGGTCAGTGTGAGAAAGTACGACATAAAAAAAGCTTTAGATCTGGCATTTTCCGATTACGAAGATGCCCTTCAGGCGCAGTGTGCTAAAAAAATAAGGGCAAATTATATTGTTACAAGAAACGAAAAAGACTTTAAAATTTCCCCTGTTAAAACCATTTCACCTGAAAAGTTTCTGAAATTATACCGGTAAAAATTCATAAAAAAACTTTCCAGTCATTATTACACCGGAAAGCCAAAAAACCGCTCATTTTTTCAACAGCATTATCAGCTTCCCTTCCTCGATTTCTATGGAAGTTATTTTCAGATCATATGGAATGGGAGGAGGGGTGAAGACCATATCGTAATCGGCCATCAATTCCTGGATGACCCTGGGAGGCAGTGTAACCCCTGAAAATTCAAGACTTGTAGGGGTGAATTTTATTTTCTGGTCTTCGGTAAGTTCCATCGTGCAGGTTATGGAATAGGTCGGAACACTGCTTTCCGGCTTTTTTTCCGCCACCGTGACACCGCCGGGGTGGAATTTAAAATACACATTCTTCAATTTTTCATCTCCGGATAAAAGTTTGCGGGTAAGGCTGGCATCGGTGAATTCGGCCCGGGCGGTGAGGGTAAAATAGTTTACTTTTAAATTATCCGGAGAAATGCTGTTCCAGGGAAGTTTCGAAAGATTTTTCAGCAGGTAATCCAGGGACGGCAGAGCCTCCTGCCAGTTGCGGCTTATCTCCTCAAGGAAAGCCGTATCCTTCAGCACCATCCTGGCATGCTGCAGTTCTCTCTGCTTTTGCGCGAGGGTTTCCTGGATGTCTTTCAATGCTCTCCTCGCCTGTTCCTCCAGCGCTTCCACTTGCTTTTGGTTTTCCATGATATTTAATTCCTCCTGTTTTCTGAGCGAAATGAGGGATCTGGTCTCCGTTATCACATTATTATAGTATTCCATGAAGAAAAGGATGTTGTCGAGCCGGCGAAAAAAATCCCCCATATCTTCCGCTCCCACCAGCACGGCGAGGAAATTGCCCATACCGCCCTTGTAGCTGAAGACAATCCAGCGGGCCAGGCGATTCTGGCGATCTTTAAATTCGGCGTTGAGCCTTGAAAGCTCGGAGCGCATTCGTGCAAGGTTTTTCTTGAGTTCCCGGTTACGGTCGGAAAGCTCTTTAACCTGTTTTTTCAGGGCCAGGACCCTGGAGTCCAGTGCCAGTATATCCTCAATGAGCTTTTGTTCCGCGGTTTCGAGAGGCTGACGCTGTGCGCCTTTTGACGAAAGTCCCCCGGGCGCCCCCGCAACCCCTGACAAAAGGTTGTAATTTGAAAACAGAAAGATTACAATGATTAATGGTAGGAAAATCTTTCTAAAAAGATTTCGAAACATCTTGCCAACGTTTCGGGTATCCGGGCGGTTTGTCCCGCATTTTAAATTGCCTTCGAGGCCTGAGATGCCGAAACGCTTTCCTCCCTTTTTTTTTAATATAAGATATTCTGCAAAAACCCGAAATATCCTTTATAATAAAACCCACCGGGTGTATAATGGAAGGGTGGAGGTGTTGGCTTGGATTCAACGGTAAAGACCTACCTGGGCCTCCTCGCCGTGGCCTTCTTCTGGGGCACCTCCTTTGCCGTGTCAAAGGAGGCCTTGAGGGAACTTTCCCCCATGGGTCTGGCGGTGCTCAGGTTTTCACTGGCGTCGATAATATTTTTCGCATTGCTGAAAACGCATTACAGGGGAAACGTCATAGAAAAAAGGGACCGCCCCATGCTCTGGTTTTTGGGCATACTGGGGGTTTCGTCGTATTTTTACGTCCAGTATACCGGCCTCAAGCTCACCACCACGGTAAACACCGCCATAATTATAGCCATAAGCCCCATCTTTACGGCATTGATTTCCTCCCTGGTGTTTCACCAGGAGCGCCTGACCCCGGATAAAATTCTGGGAGCTTTAATAGCTTTTGCCGGCATATTTACCATTTTTACCGGCAGGGGGGACATGTCGCTCGGAAGGGATACGCTGGCGGGAGACCTCCTGATTCTTTCAAACGCCGTTGCATGGGCGCTTTTTACGGTGCTGGGCAAAAGCCTGGTGGATAAATACGACCCCTTTGTGGTCACGGCGCACATAAACATCTACGGCACCCTGACCATGCTTCCGCTCGCCTTCGCACCGTCATTTATAAACTCTTTCAAATCCATGCACATCTCCACGTGGGCTTCGGCCCTTTACCTGGCCGTCACCTGCTCGGCTTTCGGGTATTTCATGTGGTACCGGGGGGTTAAAACCCTCGGGGCGTCCCGCACGGCCGTATTCAACTATATAAACCCCCTTTTTGCGGTGACCATAGGAATATTGTTTTTGAATGAACCCGCCAACCTGCGCACACTGCTCGGCGGGGCGGCGGTGCTGTTTGGAGTCTACGTCGCATCCGGCGGGCGGGCTTTGTTAAACTTTTCTTCAAAATACCGGGTCAGGGCGGGCAAAAATTAGCAAAAATTAAATTAAGGGAGATGATTGACTTGAATATGGAAGAAATCAGAAAAACGGCCAGAGAGAAGATGAAGGGCTTTTGCCGGGTGTGCCGGGTGTGCGACGGGGTCGCCTGTGCCGGTGAAGTGCCCGGCATGGGCGGGACGGGCACCGGTTCCGCCTTTCGGGCCAATGTGGACGCCCTGGCAAAGGTGAAGTTAAACCTCAGGACCATCCACGATGCCAAAGAGCCGGACATCACCTTCGAGGTGTTCGGCCAAAAGCTTTCAATGCCCATCCTGGCGGCGCCTATCACCGGCAGCAGCTACAATATGGGAGGGGCCTTGACTGAAGAAGAATTTATAAAAGCCGTCATTTCCGGCAGCAGGGCGGCCGGCACCATGGGCATGTGCGGTGACGGAGGAGACCCGCTTTTCTACGATTCCGGGCTTAAGGCCATAAAAGAGGAAGGAGGGCACGGTATCGCCATCATAAAGCCCCGCGAAAATCAAAAGGTCCTTGAAATGGCAAAAAATGCCCGCCAAGCAGGTGCCGCCGCATCGGGCATGGATGTGGACGGCGCCGGCCTTGTGACCATGGCTTTAATGGGACAGCCGGTGGGTCCCAAGAGCCGGAAGGAGCTGGAGGAAATCGTTTCAAAAGCAGGCCTGCCCTTTATCCTCAAAGGCATCATGACGGTGGATGAAGCGGAACTGGCCTGCGAGGTGGGCGCAGCCGCCATTGTGGTGTCAAACCACGGCGGACGCATTCTGGACCATACGCCGGGAGCGGCCGAAGTCCTGCCCGCCATAGCCGAAAGGGTAAAGGGCAGGATAACGATCTTTGCCGACGGCGGCGTCCGCTCGGGTGTGGATGTGCTGAAATATCTCGCTCTGGGGGCCGACGCGGTGCTGGTGGGAAGGCCCGTGGTTATAGGCGCTTACGGCGGCGGCGCCGAAGGGGTAAAACTGGTGCTGGAGACCATGGCGTCGGAACTGAAAAAGGCCATGATTCTGACCGGCTGCAAAAACCTTGCGGACATATCCGGGCGGGTGATATATAAATAAATAATTATACATTAAACCTGAATACCACCACATCCCCGTCCCGCATAATGTAGTCCTTTCCCTCGGACCGGAGCAGGCCCTTTTCCCGGGCGGCCTGCTGGCTGCCGCAGGCGATCAGGTCGTCGTAGGATACCACCTCGGCGCGAATAAACCCCCGCTCAAAATCGCTGTGGATTTTTCCGGCGGCCTGGGG
The DNA here is from genome assembly GCF_049310025.1 of Thermorhabdus hydrogeniformans. Classification (NCBI taxonomy): domain Bacteria; kingdom Bacillati; phylum Bacillota; class Clostridia; order Thermosediminibacterales; family Tepidanaerobacteraceae; genus Thermorhabdus; species Thermorhabdus hydrogeniformans. The sequence goes on from NZ_JBJYKD010000008.1 coordinate 28,311, forward strand.
CGCCCTGGTGCCTTCTTTAATGGTCCAGGCCCTGACTTCCTTGGGGCCGGCCGTGAGAAAGGTGATGAGGCCCAGAAGCCGGTAGCCCGCCTTGATGAGCCTGTTCAGACCGGGTTCGGACAGGCCGTATTCTTTCAAAAGCTCATTTTTCTCATCCTCGGCAAGCTCTGCCAGTTCAGCTTCGACTTTCGCGCATATGGGGATTACTTCGGACCCTTCCGATGCGGCATACTCCCTGACCTTTTTCACATATTGGTTTTCCCCGCCTGCTATCAGGTCGTCTTCGGATATGTTGGCGACGTAGATTACCGGCTTGGATGTAAGCAAAAATACCTGCTTTACCATCTCCTTTTCTTCTTCGGAAAATTCCAGGACTCTGGCGGGGCGGTTTTGCTCCAGGCCCTCTTTCAACCTCTCCAGCACCGAAAGCTCCTGAAGGTACCGCTTTTCGCCGGATTTGGCCTGTTTCTTCACACGGTCTATGCGCCTTTCCAGGACTTCCAGGTCCGCAAAAATTAGCTCCAGGTTTATTGTTTCAATATCCCTGATGGGGTCAACCCCGCCCTCCACATGAACCACGTTGGGGTCTTCGAAACATCTCACCACATGGGCTATGGCGTCCACTTCCCGGATGTGGGAGAGGAATTTATTGCCCAGACCCTCGCCGCGGCTGGCGCCTTTGACCAGCCCGGCGATGTCCACAAACTCAATGGTGGCCGGAGTCACCTTCTGGGGGTGCTCCATCTCCGCCAGCTTCTCGAGCCTTTCATCGGGGACCGCCACCACGCCCACATTGGGCTCAATGGTGCAGAAGGGATAATTGGCGCATTCGGCCCCCGCCTTTGTAATGGCATTAAAAAGGGTGCTTTTTCCCACATTGGGCAGCCCCACTATACCTATCTGCATATTGCTCTTCCCCTCAAACAAAAATTCTACCGGATTATCCTGTCCAATTAATTATACCAGCGCCGGGATTTAAAGTAAACAATAAGCTCCTTTCCGGCAAAAAGACATCCGCGAATGTGGGGAAAAACGGTTGGCCTTTATACATTGACACGGGATTATACAAGTATTAAGATTCTAGTAAGGCAGCTGTAAAAAAACATTAAAGGGCCGGGAGTTAGTTGCAATGAAAAATTCAAAATTGATCAGAATAATAAAAAATGTTGCAAGATTAAATTTAATCTATGCTGTCATTTTAATCTCCGCAATAATTCCGGCGGTTGCCGGCTGCGGGAAAAATCCGGGGGTCTCAGGGCGAACCCCCCCTCTCCAAGAGCCGGTAATCCAGAATACCGGAAAAGTTTACAACAACGGCACCTTCATAGGCTACTCCGACGCTTCCGATCACGGCTACGGCATGGCCGTGGTAACCGTGGAAAACGACAGGATTACGGATGTGGTACTGAAGGAATTCACCGAGCTTTCCGTTGAAAAAGACTTTTCCGCCTATGAATACGAGCCGTCGGTGAGGGCCCATGTCGTCCTGCCGCAGAAGATTAAAGACGCCGGCAGCCCTTACGTGGAAGGCGTTGCCGGAGCCACCGCCAGTTCCGCCCGTTACAGGCAGGCTGTGGAAAGGGCCCTTGCCAGGGCGAGAAAAGAAAAGCCTTCCCGCATTTACTTTAACGGCACCTTTCAGGGCCGGTCCAGGGCCGACAACCACGGCTACGGCATAGCCCTGGTCAGGATTGAAAACGACAGGATTGTCGGTGTGGAAATAAAAGAAGTGGACGAAAAGGGAGAATTTAAAGATTTTACCACATATCCCTATGAACCCTCGAGAAAAGCCTATGTGGAATTGCCCGCCCGCTTTATCGAGAAAAATTCCCCCGACATCGACAACTTCACCGGCGCAACGCACAGCACCGAAAAATATAAAGAGGCGGTGAGAAACGCCCTGGCCAAAGCCGAAATACGAAGCTCTCTGCCGGATTTAATCGACGGGACCTACACCGCCGTATCCGACGCCGACCACCAGGGATATGCGGAAGCCAGGGTCACCGTGGAAAACGGTGTCATGGTCGACGTCAGACTCCGGGAGTTCAATGAACTCTCGGTGGAAAAGGATTTTTCCTCATACGAATACGAGCCCTCCGTCAATGCCAACAGAGAGCTTCCCTGGGCTTTCATTGCAGCCCAGTCCGCCGCGGTCGATGCAGTAACCGGCGCCACCCGCAGCAGCCGGCATTACAGCCAGGCGGTGGAAAGGGCCCTGATCAAGGCCTCGTGGGCACGGGAGGGCGAAGAATATTTCGACGGCGTATTCCAGGCCAGGTCCAGCGCCGATGAGCACGGCTACTGCGTGGCGGTGGTTACAATGGAAGACGGCGAAATTCGGGATGTGGTGCTGAAGGATATCGACGAGAAGGGCCGGCTCAAAGACTTTGAAAGTTACCCTTACGAGCCTTCCCGCAGGGCCCACGAAGAGCTCCCGGAAAAGTTTGTAAAGGCCAGCTCCTGGGAGGTGGATATCGTGGCCGGCGCCACCCGCAGCTCACTGAAATACCGGGAGGCGGTGAAAAGGGCCATGGAAAGCGCCAGACGGTGAGCCTGTTCTGTTTCGGGCCAAACGGCGCTTGAATATAGCGCCTTTTTTATGGTTAAAATATATGTCAAAAGGAATCCGCTGTATGGGATAAAACCGCATTTCTAAATTTTACTCTACACCGGAAGGGGATAAATATACCGCTGACCGATGTCCTGATTGCAACATGGGCTTTAATATACGACTGCATTTTAGTCCATCAGGATAAGCATTATGAAATGATAAAAGATGTCGAAAAGAGTTTAAAAACACTTTGCTTTGTATAAAGAACACTTTATACCCGCCGTCAACCTTTTCTATTACCGGGACGTGTTTTTCCCGGGTGGCATCCACGGTGTTCTCCGTAAGCCTTACCATGGGTTTGCCGCAGCAAAAAAGCTCTCCAGCTCCGGCGTGCAATACCTCTGCCTCAGCATCGCTCCAGCTTTTCGACTTCCTCCTCAGAAAGCTCCCGCCACTGGCCCGGCGCAAGGTTCTCATCCAGCTCCAGCGGCCCCATGGCGATGCGTTTCAGATAAATTACTTCTTTTCCCCGGGCCTGCATCATCCTTTTTACCTGGTGGAACTTGCCCTCATATATCTTCAGGACCGCTCTGGAGGTAGCGCCCGCCTCCAGTACGGTGAGTTCCGCCGGCAGAGCGGTGAAGTCCTCCAGCGCGATTCCCGACCTGAAAGCCTCCACATCGGATTCGTCCAGTTTCCCGCGGACCTCCACATAGTAGACCTTGCCGACCTTGTTTTTCGGAGAAAGCAGCCTGTGGGCCAGCTGCCCGTCGTCGGTGAGCAGAATCAGGCCTTCGGCGTCTTTGTCAAGCCGCCCCACGGGGAAGAGCTCCCTGTGAAAATACTCCCCCTCCAGCAAATCAAGGATTGTGGTTTGAGATTCGTCTCTGGTGGAAGAAATTACCCCCCGGGGTTTGTTCAGCATTATGTATATGTGCTTTTTGAAGAGAAGGGATTCTCCCGAAACCCGTATGTCATCTTGAAAAGGGTCTACCCGGGCACCCGCGTCCTTCGCCGTTTCACCGTTTACCGTTACGGCCCCCTGTTTTATGAGCTTTTTTACATCCTTTCGGCTGCCGAAGCCCGACATGCTCAATATCCTGTCCAGCCGCTCTTTTTTTCCCATTTCTTATGAACTCCTTTTAACTTTACCGCCTCATTGCAAAATAATATTTTGCACGGTTTTGAAGTAGAAAGCCGGTAAAATGACTTTCTACCCCAATTATACCGTTTCAAACACCGGCTTTCAAATTCACCGGCATCATTTTGCTTCCGGCACAGAGACATTATTTCGGCCAAATTTCGGCTGAATTGCCGCTCGTTTGGGCAAAGCCGGTGAAGGAACCGGCTGCAGAACGGCTTTGGATTCGGCTTTTACGGCATTTGCGGACAAAATAAGGAACCCCGCACGGGGGTTCCCTTCATTCTGTGTGTTCAACTGTATGCATTTTGTCCCGTATGGATTGTCCCTTATGGACCGTTCCAGGGCGGCTCCTTTTTTCCCGGTTTATTTGCCCCAGATGGGTACCAGGAAGAATATAAAGAATATCGGGATCACGATGATGATTATTATCGGAAATATCCACCAAAGAAGTTCTTGTGTCATTGATAATTCCTCCTTTCAAATTTTGGCCTTATTTCAGCCCTGATACATCATATGCACTTATATTGCATATTGACACTTATACTGCACTTACCCTTCTTTAATTATTTGCACCAGCATGTTCGCTATCAGGTGCTGGAATTCCTGGGTTTGCATGAGGCTCAGGAACATGGGGACCCACATGTCGCTTCTGAAGGTAATGCCTCCCGCACCCATGATTTCCTCGGTCTTTCCTTCCAGCTTTTCCTGGGCTTTTTCCACTATCTGAGAAAAGGTTGTGACCGTCGTCTTTGCGAAATCCAGAGATCCGGAAATCCTTTCCATGGTGTTTTTTAAATTTCCGGTGGCAATGGCCTGGCGCAGGATGTTTTTTGTCATGGCCGCCATGGTGGCGGGGCCTTCATTTTTTTCACCTTTTTTATCACCTTCTTTGTCATAGTCCAAAGTGCCGCCGGTCTCCTCAAACTTTTTTAATTCCTTTTTTATCAAATTTCTCTGGGCTTCGACTTCGCTTAGAGCCTTTTCCAGTTCTTCCTTTGTCATGGAAAACCTCCTTTCCTCCCCACTTTTAGCCTACTGTATAATATGCATAATCACCAAAAGTTGCCCCTGTGAATATTTTATTATCAAGAATACGAGGAAGGGGGTCTATCATTTGCTTCCCATTTTGATATATTACTACTTTTTGATGGGTTTGGCGGGAGCCCAGATTTTAAGTCAAAAAAGGGCAAGTGCCGCACGACGGAAAATAGTGGGCTTCAAACCCGGATTGACCACGGCGGAGGAAAACCAGCGGCTGCTGGAGGAATACGGCATAAAAATTAAAAAACACTTACCTCTGGCCAACGCCTGCCTGTGTGAAATTGACCCCTCCGTCACCGAAGCCGGCATCCTATTGTCCGATGATTCCATCATCGAATTTATAGAAGACGATTACGTGGCCAAAATCCAGGTCCTTCCATCCAGACCTGTTTTTATACGAAAAAAAGGTCAAACCCTGCCATGGGGCGTCGAAAAAATTGAGGCCCCGGATGCATGGAGCAGGACCGCGGGGGAGGGGGTCAGAGTGGGCATAATCGACACCGGCATCGACCTGTCTCATCCCGATTTAAAGGATAACATAAAAGAGACCTTTGGGGTGCTGGACTGCAAAAACATCGAAGACGACAACGGGCACGGCACCCATGTGGCGGGCATCATAGCGGCGGTAGACAACAACATAGGGGTGGTTGGCGTCGCTCCAAAGGCAGAAATCTATTCCGTAAAAGCATTTGATAAAAACGGCCGCGGACAGGTGTCCGACATCGTCGAAGCCCTCAACTGGTGCGTGGAAAAGAAAGTCCACGTGATAAACATGAGTTTTGGATTCAGTCTGCAAAGTAAAGCGCTGGAGAGGGCAATTCAGGAAGTCTACCGGCATAATATAGTAATGGTGGCGGCCGCAGGCAATACCGGCAAGGATAATTCCGTAATGTACCCGGCCAAATATCAGGAAGTCATCGCCGTGGCCGCGTCGGATATAAACGATAAAGCCGCGAGTTTTTCCAGCAGAGGACCGGAGATTGATGTCATCGCACCGGGGGTCGACATTCCATCCACCTACAAAGGCGGAAGCTACAAGGCCATGAGCGGGACTTCCATGGCCACTCCGCACGTAACGGGCACGGTGGCTCTCATGCTTTCCAGGTCCGGGATGAATGTAGACGGCGTAAAGGCCAGGATATCATCCACCGCCCGGGACATAGGCCTTCCCAGAGAAAAACAGGGGGCGGGCCTTTTAAACGCCTCAAGGGCGGTGGGTAGTATAAAAAAATATAAGGGAGGATTCCATCATGAGCAAGCTCGAGGAGCTGAAGAAGGAGATTAAGAACACACAGATGAAACCCGAAAGCGTGGGCGAGGTATTGAAAAAATTCGGGGTGACGCCGGACAATCCGGAAACTGTAAAGGAAATAATCAAGGAAGCGGGGATAAAAGAAGACCTGACCCCCGAAGCCGCCGCCCAGATGGTAAAAAGCATGACTGACAACTTCCCGCCGGAAATGAAAAAAATGCTGGCCGACTTCATCTTTCAAATTTCCGACACAGTCACCGCCACCCCCATGCCCCAGGACCTGAAGAACCTTCTCCAGAGCTGGAAGGAGAGAGGGGAGACCAGTGGAAAACCTTAAATTGGTTGACGTATCAAAAGACGGTCGCAGAAGAAAACCCGATGAAACGCCGCAGCAGCCGCCTCAGGCCAGGACGCTGATAATCATAGGTGACATAATCAGTATAATAGGGGTAACATTTCTGTTGATTACCGCTTTTTTAGATTTGGCCATAGATACTGCTTTCAGGCCCTAGTCAAATTAGAAAGCCCTGGATATCCAGGGCTTTCTAAAATTTTTTATTTTGCTGCAGACCAGATCGGGATTATTATGAAGAACAAGAGTGGGATTATGATTATGATGGGGATCAATATGAAAATCCACCAGAAGAACCCGGGATCGGGCTTCATCACATCAGCCATTCAACTTCACCTCCCTTTTTAGATTGGTTGATTTGTAAGGCCCCTAAAAGATTAAGAATATCAGGAAAATCGGCAGGATTATTATTACAGCCAGTATAATAATCCACCAGAACGGAAAAACGACGTGCTTTGCAGTATCATCGTTTTTTACAACTTCGGCCATGTGACAACCCTCCTCATACCGCTTTCTACTCATATAATATGCATCTGATTTTTTTGTGTTCCTTTTTAGAGGCCATACCGCCCGCATACTTCTGTACGGCAAAAAAAATCCCGGGGCGTTTATGCTTGCGCCCCGGGGGTTATAAAGCGGTTCCGGTTTTTTGTGCCGCCGCAGGCATACAAACTTTTGACTTTTTCCGGCGATGTTGCCGCGATACTGTTTTCGGTCTACTGCAGGAGCTCCGCCGCCCTGTAAATGGTCTTTATCATGGAGCCGAAGGTCACTTTTTCTTTCGGCATGAATTTGTCCTGCAGCTTTTCCATGATCCCCAGGGCCAGGGAGGATGCCGCAAAGCCTTCATAGCCCTCTTCCACATCCGCGGCGTCGGCGGCGTCCAGTTTGAACACCCGGCCCTTTTCCGCAAGGGGCCCGTAACCGAGGAACCTCACCGCAAGTTTTGCAAGTTCCTCCCGCGTAAGGGGTCTGTCGAGGCTTTTTGCCTCATCGCCGGTGATGAGGCCGTGCCTTACCGCAGCATTTATATAACGCTTATCGGGTTCAGCGGGCTGAGAGCCCTTTCCGGCGCCTTCCGGCATATACGGCGGCTCTTCCGGCCCGATCCCCATGCACAGCGCAAAGAATTTAACCGCATCTTTCAGGGTCGCCTCTTTTTCCAGTTCAATCGTCTTAATGGCCGGGTCGAATATCCCCTGATCGAGCAGAAGTTTTGCTTCTCGACTTCCGGTCTCGCCCTTTATCCGCACCGACTCTGAAGGCGGCGTTGAGGGTGAGGGTTCTTTAAACACGTAATTCAACGGTTTTCCGGTATACGGATCTATGTAAGAAATGCCGGAGGTCTGCTTCAGTGCATATACGAGAATCTTTTCTGATGAATTTTGAGAGAGTTCGCGGCCGGCATATCCGTACATTTTCGGCATTATATACGACAGGGCAAGCCCCGCTTCTTTAAACAGCACATCGGCCGCCTTTTCCCGGGAAATGATGTTTTTTTCCGGAGCGGGGAACACGATTTCGTCCCAGCCGTAATTAAAGCCTGCAACCTCTCCTTTAAAGTCGATGCTTATACCTATTATGTTTGAAGTATAGGGTATGCCGTTGACAAGCCTGATAAAGTTAAAGGAATAAACGGTATCCGGCGCCCTGAAATTCATAGCATTTTCGCCCGGTTTATAGCTTATGAGTCTTACCTGCCCGGCTTTGTCGGGAAGGTATTTTTTCAAAAAGTCGACAGCCTTATTTTTTGCGTCTTCCCAGGTGATGGATTTTTCATTGTCAGCCGGAAGCCGTCCGGCGTTTTTCCAGTAGCCGAAACCCTGAATTTTGCCGGTGGCTGCGTTGACGGTGACATTGGCGTTTGTCGCGCCGCCTTCTTTTGAGTAAAAGTAAAAGACATATAAATTTTCGGGATTTGGAGCGCCGGCTTCGCTGAAAGGCTGAAGCGTGAGGTTTTCGAGACCGAATTTTTGGAGCTCTTTTTCGGCGATTTTTTGGGCTTCATTCATTGAAATGGGGGACTTCAAAAACTCCGGCGCCACCGTTTTTGCACCGGACGGGTCGGGCTCACTTATGGGTTCGATTTCTTTGACTTCCGTGCCGCCGTAGTCAATCAGCACACCGTCTTTTGCCCTTATGACGGCGGGTGGCCATGTAAAGAACTGCCTCCCGGGCACGTACACGAGGCGGGCCGTATCGCAAGGCCTGCCGCTTGTTTCATCAAAACCGCGGACGTATGCCAGCTCCGGCCCCAGGTATTTTTTATATATATCCTGAGCTTCTTTCAGGGTTATGATTTTTTCCTTTAAGGGTTCTTCATCCTGCCATATTAAGTTGTAACCGGTTATATCGCCGCTTACGGCGTCGACCGTGACATTTATCCCTTCCTCGCCGAAGTAATCGAGCATCTGAATGCCGCCCGCCTTCTTAAAACGGAAAAAATAAGAAGCGGGCTCGAAGATGCCGGCGTATTTTGGGCCGTAATAATACCCTTCGGTCGCCGGTTCCACCTTTGAGACTTTGTCCGGCGCGGCTTTGCGGATAAAGTTTTCGGCGAAAACCATGGCCTCCTCACGGGTGTATTTCGCCGGGAACGCCTTTCGCCTGCCGTAAGGCGTGGGCCATTCCGCATTTTTGCTGAACGATATGACTTCGCCGCTTGAGGCGTCCACGGCGGCGTAGATGGAAGAATAGGGCCTGTAGAAGTTGACGCTCCACACTTTTCTATTTCCCGGCTGCCAGTCGGTGTTTAAGTATACGTCGAAGCGAAGGTCTTCCGGCACTTTAAAAAGGCCTTTCACTATTTCGACGGCTTTTTCCCGGGAAACCCTGACGCCCTGCCCGGAGTCGCTGCCGGCGGGTGCGTCACCCGCCATAACCTTTACGGATTCGCCGGACGGCGCACCGGCAGCCCACGGGGGAAAGGCGAGACATACCGCCAGCACCAGTGCCACCAGAGACGCTAAACCTTTTTTCATCAAAAAAACCTCCTTATGGTTATTATTTTGATATTTTTGTTATTTTAATATTTCAATCACCTTTTGCCCGGCATACCACTTCACCTCAAAGCCCATGACCTCGGAAAGGAACCTTAACGGCACCATTTTATATAAAAACTCTTCCACCTCTTTAATGGAAGCCGTGTGGTAGCCGTTTTCATAGAGGTATTTCATCTGCGTTTCGAATCTCGAGGGTTAATCACCGAATTGTAGTGTCGGCCATCCGGATAAGGTTCCGGGATGATGTGGTGATAGTTTAAAACCACGATAAAAGGCTTTTGTGGGGTAGAAGCAGCGGCATCTGCATGTGAAAAAGGCAAAAGAATTTGGTAAAATAAGAAGCAAAATAAGTTTTGAAAGAAAGTTTTTGAAACAAGTATGAAAGAACGTATGAAAAAGCCTCCGTCCCAATCTGTCTAATATAATTTTATCACGGAGGCCGCAACATTGCCCGGTTCCAGTCCCATTACAATACACCTTCTGTAAAATATATCTTACCATCAAAGTAATGCCGAATCAATAATTATATAACTTTTCTGACAAGCCCTATTACCCGGCATGGGTTTGGCCTTAACTGAATAAAGTCATTTAAAATTGCACAAATGTGATATATAATTTAAAAAAAGGGGTGTTAAAAAATGGGCGAGGGTCAAAAGCTCAAGATCTCCCTCATTCAAATGGATGTGGCCTTCGGCGACCCGGAGGAAAACCGTAAGCGAGCCATGGGCCTCATTCAGGAGGCCTTAAAAGATAAAAAGAAACCCGATGTGCTGGTGCTGCCTGAGATGTGGAACACCGGCTACGACCTTTTAAACGCTGACAGGACCGCCGACAGGGACGGAAGCCCCACCATCGACCTGCTCCGGGAAGCGGCAAAAAGGGAGGGCGTAAACATCGTGGCCGGGTCCATCGCCGACAAAAGGCCTTTCGCTGCGGGAAAAGCGCCTTCGGAAGCCGGGAAAGATGAAGGTGTTTTCAACTCCTCATACATAATCGACAGGGAGGGCAGGGTTATAGCCCGCTATGACAAGGTCCACCGGTTCCGCCCGATGGATGAAGACAAATACCTCCAGCCCGGAAAAGAAACCGCAACCTTTGAACTGGACGGCGTTCCGTGCGGCGTCGTCATATGCTACGACATCAGGTTCCCGGAATATGTGCGCAAGCTGGCCCTGGACGGCGCCAGGGTCCTCTTCGTGCCGGCCCAGTGGCCCAAACCCCGCGAGATTCACTGGAAGCTTCTGAACATCGTGAGGGCCATAGAAAACCAGTTCTTTGTCGTGGCGGTAAACAGGGTGGGAAGGGATAAAAGCGGCGAATACCCCGGCATGTCGATGGTGGTAGACCCCTGGGGCGAAGTGCTGATAGAAGGTGACGACAGGGAGGACATTCTGACAACTACGATAGATCTGAGCCTTGTGGACCACGTAAGGGGGCAGATACCGGTCTTCGGCGACCGCCGGCCGGAGCTGTACTGAGGGATAAGGCCCACCCGAATTTATGCATTGGAGGGAGTTGAAGGTTTTGGACTGCGCGGAGCTTCTGCGGATTATAAAAAAAGGAGAAGATTCGAAAACCCAGTTTAAGGCCAGAATAGACAGCATCGATGCGCTGGCGGCTGAATTATGCGCTTTTGCCAACACCGAAGGCGGTTTCATACTGGTGGGTGTCTCTGATCGGGGAGAATTAATAGGAGTTGATGATGTAAATAAATTGAACCAGATGATATCGAATGCCGCATCCGCCAAACTGGAGCCCCCTCTCAGTGTATTTACCCAAAACCTTGTATGCGAAGGCAAAATTATTGTGGCGATAAATGTCCCTCGTGGTGAAAATAAGCCATATGCCGCCAACAAGACCGACTACTGGATAAAAGTAGGAGCGGATAAGCGAAGAGCCTCCAGAGAAGAATTAAGACGTCTTATGCAGGCGTCCGGCGGTATATATGCCGATGAATTGATTGTACCGGGCACCTCCATTGAAGATCTGGATATGTTTATATTTAGAGATTTTTATGAGCGTGAATATGGAGTTTCCGTTGAATCAAGCTATATTTCTATAGAAAAATTATTAAACAACCTTAAACTAATGAAAGACGGGATGTTAACTCTGGCTGGATTAATGCTCTTCGGCCGGAGGCCGGCGCTGATAAGGCCGCAGTTCATAATAAAAGCCGTCGCATTTCCCGGAAACGATGTAAGCTTAACGCGTTATCTCGACAGTGAGAATATCGAAGGAATACTGTTGAAACAATATGAGGACGCTATGGCCTTTTTAAAAAGAAACTTAAGGAAAGTGCAGCTGGGACAAAATGTAAATCTTCCCGGGATTTTGGAGATACCTGAAATAGCCCTGCAAGAAGCCGTGGTAAACGCCCTGGTCCATAGGGATTATTTTATAGACAGCAGCATAAGAATATTTGTTTTTGAGGACAGGGTGGAAATCATAAGTCCCGGTAAACTTCCGAATACGGCAACTGTAGACAGTATAAAGCAGGGCATCCAGATTGCAAGGAATCCCATTCTGTTATCGTTCATCCCTAAATTGAAAATTCCCTATCGAGGGATAGGATCGGGGATCAGGCGGATGATTGCCGAGTGCAAAGCTGCAGGCCTTCAGGAACCGGAATTAATCGAAGATGTCAACCTGAATCAGTTCAGGGTCGTCTTCCACAGGCGGTATATCCCGGAAAAATAAAAAACCGGGCCTAACTTTCGGCCCGGTTTTTTTGCATGAGCAGAATCTGAAAAAGCAGTTCCGCAAGATACGCCCTGAGCAAGGCCTCATCATCGGGGGCTGCGGATTCCCCGGCACACCCGCCGGTTTGCTGCGAGCCGTCAGGTGGCGGCAAAAACTCCGGCGACCTTGTGTAAACGGCGGATTTTCTTGGATACCTTCCTTCGGCCTGCTCACGGTGTACCGGTGAGAGCCGCCGGTTTTTCAGCCGGAGGATTCTGCCGCCGTATTTTGCCGTGCTGCCGCCTTCTTTTACCGTGTGGGCGTTTTCGACCGCCGGCGCGCACCCCTGAAAGTGCGTGGCAATATAGAGGCTTTCAACAAGCAGGGCGTTTTTCATATACTCCCGCACCGTCTGACAGCTCACCAGCGCGTGGACGTCGGTGCCGCCTTTTAATGTGATGTATGAAGCTCCGCCTCCAGCCTCTTCCACCCGGCTTATATCGCGAAAATTTATATACCCGAGAGTGCCGTCGTTTTCACCGAGGGGTCTTTCCCGGACCTTTATGGGGATAAGCACCAGGTTGGAACCAAAAGGGATGGGGACCACGTGCTTTTTATTTATTTGCCGTCCATAGCGCTTTCTTATAGCCGCAAGGTCCGCACCGTAAAGTCTGGCGATATTCTTAAGAACCGTCCTGCAGGTCCTTTTTTCTATAAATTCAGTGCCGTCGGAGGCTATGAGCTTTGTCACATTGCCGCCTTCGTATACAGGCAGTATAGCGGCAAGGCCGGTATCCAGGACATCCTCAAGCACAGACAACACCAACACGACACCTCCGTAGAAAAAATAATTTTCGGAAAAATAAAGGGGCGAAGGCGTTTGCAAACCTATTATAATACGAACATCTGTTCGATGTCAAGCTGAAAATAAAACGGGGTTTAAACCCGCATGCCGGTCAGCCTGCCCGATACAGCATCCAGCGTTTGCCGTAAAGTGGTTATATGGCTTTTAGATTTCTCTTTATAAGGTCCTGGATTTAAAGCGCAAACAGGAATCTGTCCCCCGGGCAGCGGGTGGCTGCGCCCTTGACTTCTCTATGAAGCACTACGCCGCTTTTGGGAATCTGGTATACATCCATAAGATGGTAAAGGAGCTTTTTCAATGATAAAATCTGGGCGGCCGTGGGTTCAGGGTGGCCCTTTTTGCCGTCCGGGTTGTCGGCGGAGTCAAAATTCCCTGTAAGGGCCACGCCCAGAGCCCTGAAATTCATGCCCCCGGCGCGGCAGTGGGCCCCCGGGGCAAAATCCGGCCTCCCCTTTTCCACCGTGCCGTCGGCCCGGATGAGGTAATGGTAGCCGATGCTCACCACCACCCCTCTATCGGTGCGCCTGAATCCCCGCTCGATATATTCGTCCACCAGGGATGCAGGCGACGTTATCTCCACTCCGAACCCCCTTCGGGCGTGATGGCCGTCTACGGCGAGCAGAGGCGCATCGGGGCCTGCGGTGTGGTGCAGCACGATGTACCTTGGATACAATCTCTCCATAATCTCACCCTTTCTTTTCATATCTTCACTGTTTTTATTCCCTCTATGACCTTTGCCAGCTCGTGGATGCTGCTGGTAAGGCTTTCTATTTTGGCCTCCACCCGCACCAGCAGGTATATGGAGACCACTATGGGGAATCCCACGTTGGCCACCTGAGCCAGAAGGTCTTCCATGTTCACCCCTCCTTTTAAAATACGTGCTCCAAAAGCAGCTTCCGGTGCCGCCCGCTCACGGAAAAGCCGCTTCCGGACGCAAACGCATCAATGTTTTACAGCCGGGCGCTGCCCGGGCACCCGGCTGAGAGAGCATTTACTGCACCTGGGAAATCAATTCCACCACGTCCCTTATTACAATCCTGGCGCTGAGGGCCTTCACCATATCCCCGCCGGTGGTATTGAATATGTTTTTGGCCAGCACCGTATCCATGACGGCTTGAACCTCCTGAGGGGTCAGATCCTCCCTCGGGTCTGCCACAGAGATCCGGGCGTTTTTCCCGGCGGCGTTCTGAAATATCATCTCAAGGCTTCTGTCCATCTGCATTCACCTCCTTCTTTTGGTATTGCCCGCCGGACCTCGGGACGCCAGGCCCGGGAAAGCCCGGCATCCCTTACCGCTGGCCGCCTCACAAATTTACGGCGCATCCTAAGCCTGGAAGGCGGCCGTTACACGGTCTTGCGTCCGCGGGTTAAATCTGCTCGGTAAGTTCGGTCTCCATTACCCGGCGGATGGCGCTTACCGGGTGAATCTGGAGGCCCGCCAGGGCTTTTGCCACATCCATCAGGTCTTGGTCCGCGGCGGAAGGTTTCACCCTGGCGTAAGACCTGGTCCTGTAGACGGGCTTGTTGTTTTCATCCACCCCCGTCTGCACTATGATCTGGAGCGACGAATCCACAGGTGTGACGATAACCGCCATGACTTTTCACCTCCTTCTTTTTTCGCCGGCCCCTTCGGGCCCGCAGCTCAGGGCCGTATACCGGAATTTGGCCTGCCGCCGTCTCCCACCTCCCGCGAGCCCGCCTGCCATATTTTCCGGGGCCGTCCCGAATTACACCTTCATTATATCCGCCCCTCCCCAAAAACAAAAAAGCCGGGCCGCCTCCTCCCGGCACCCCGGACGAGGCCCGACCGCTCCGGCCCGGCCGAAAAACGCACCGGCCGGAGCTTCACCCTGCAAAAATAAAACCCGCCCGGCCCGCACCGCATAAAAAAATCCGGCCCACCCGGCCCGGGTCCATAAAGACGTCGCACCAGCATCATGATGAATATTTAAATTTAAATATTTATATTTTCCTTGATAATTTATAGCTGTAACCATAAAATAAAAATGGCAGGCCGAAGAAAAGGAATTGTAGGAGCACAAACCTGCCGGAGAATACAATTCACGCATAAACCGCATGTATAATACATGCATAAATAAGGATGATGACATTGAAGATAAAAGTTAAGCCCGAAGACTTTATAGTAAAAGAGCAGGTAGACCTGGAATACAAGGCGGGCGGCAGATACCGCATCTACCTTTTGAAAAAAAGGCACTGGAACACCATGGACGCCCTGCTCGCCATCGCAAGGCAAAATCATGTGCCCGTGGCGAAGATAGGCTGCGGCGGCCGGAAGGACAGGCACGCCCTGACCTATCAGTATATCTCGGTGCCCCGGGAATACGAGCTTTCCTTCGACATGCCCAATGTGGAGCTTTCTTTCACGGGCTTTGCGGATGATTACATATCGCCCGCCATCCTGAGGGGAAACTACTTCGAGATCACCCTGAGGAAAATAAGCCCGCATGAAAAAGACGGTATCTTACGGCGCCTGGATGAAGTAAACCGCTCCGGCTTTCCCAACTACTTCGACGACCAGCGCTTCGGCAGCGTGCAAAATCCCGAAGAATTTCTGGCCGAGAGGATAATAAAAAAGCACTACAGGGGAGCCCTGAAACTGTATTTCACCACGGCACACCCCGAGGACAAAAGGGAAGAAAAGGAGAGGAAAAAGAAGATAGAAGAACTCTGGGGAAACTGGGAGGAAATCCTTCCGCTTTGCCGCAAAGCGTCGGAAAGAGAGATAGCCAAAATCCTCTCCGGGGGCGAAAGCAAACAGAAACTGGTACTGGCCGTAAACGCCATCCCAAAAGAAGAGCTTTCCATGTACTTCTCCGCCTACCAGAGCTACCTGTGGAACAAAGCCCTGGAAAAACTTCTGAAGAACAACATCGACGGCCTTGTAGAAGTGAAGGGGAAGATAATGAACTACTACTTTTACCGGACTCTCGGCGAACAGGAACTCCGGACATTCAGGGATATGCAGATCCCAACCGTATCATACAAAATTCCCCGCACCGCCCCGGAGGTGGACGCGGCCGTAGAGCAAGTCCTGGCGGACCGCGGCGTGAAGCCCTCGGACTTCAACCTCAAGAAAATCCGCAAATCCTTCTTCAAATCCTTCCTGCGCCCTGCGGTAGTCTTCCCCGAGAACCTCTACGCAGGCCCCTTTGAAGACGATGACATATACCCGGGCCATCTCAAATTCAAACTAAAATTCACCCTTCCTCCCGGCTCCTTCGCCACCATGCTGATAAAGTCCGTCGGAATTGCCCTTTTTGACCCGGTATGATACCATTAAAGACAGAAAACACCGAAGGTGGGAGTGATCCTATGAAAATCCCTTACGGCATCTCCAACTTCAAAAGCCTGCGGGAGGAAGGATATCTCTATGTAGACAAAACTTCTTGCGCATTTTCCCACCCGAGCATATATTAAAGATTACTTGACAGTAAGATAAAAAAGTATTACTCTTTAACCAGAGGTGATATCATGAAAACCGTAAAGATGTCCATTACAATGCCGGAAGACCTGGTAGTCCAGATAAAAAATCTTACGGATAATGTCAGCGCATTTATCACCGAAGGCATGCGCCAATATGTAGCCAGAGAGAATCTGCGCCGCGCGCTGGAGGCAGGAGCCGGTGCATGGAGGGAAGAAAACCATCCCGAGCTTTCCAACTTGCAGGAGATAGATGATTTTGTACGGAAAATCCGATCTGAATGGAGAAAACACCATGAGTGAAAGACATCTTATATTGGATACCGGGGTGCTTATTTCCCATCTGAGAAATATACCCGGAGTAAAACAGCTTTTATTAAGATTGGCCCAGCGTTTTATCCTCTCCATATCGGCGGTGACGGTAGTTGAAATATGGCAGGGAGCAAAGCCGGATGAAGTTGAAAGCACAAAAAAATTTTTGCAGGGATTTAAACTCATCTCATTAAATGGAGAGCTTGCAGAAAAAAGCGGCAAACTCCTCGCAGAATTAAAATATAAGGGATTCACCATAGATTTTGCTGATGCCGTCATAGCATCCACGGCCCGGCAGTTAGAATCGCCGGTTTTGACAACCAACAGCAAACATTTTTTAGCAATACCGGAGTTAGAAGTTTGGAAACTAACAGAATTAATCGCGAAAAACCAATAATAATTTCCCTGACCTTGTAATTGACCTGGCTCCGGTTTTCGCTTCTATATAGAATAGTCTTTTTCTCCACAGTTTGGTATCAGAAAATATTAAAGTTTAATAAATACGAAAAAGCAATCAGGAGGTAATGTTATGTTACACTGATAGTAGGTGGAATTATAAATGGTTCACCTATTATTTTCTCAGATAAAAAGCTAGTAATTAGAGAAATATAGGGGCCGCATGGAGCAACTAGTTCATTTATATTATTTTTTATTTCCGTTTCATCTATAGGTTCTTTAAATTTATATCTAATATCCATATTAAAATTAATTATAAAAAGCAATTGCGGTTCAAATTTTAATTCATGGGATACATTGATTATTACTTCAGTATCATTTATATTTTCTATAACATAATTAGTAGTTGGTTTAATTTCAAGTTTAATTTCTTCTTTTAATCTAGGTTTTTTATCATTTATTTTTTGTACATTTAATGATTGCAAATTAATAATGCGTCCTTTAATTTTAGAAAATATTGAAGGAATTTGCTTCTCCATTTATATCACCACCTTGCAGGATTAAATTGAGGTTCAAAAAGAAGATTTTTCTTTTTATCCATTGACCATACATAATGTTGTATATGAGTAAAAATTAAATTGTCAGATTTATCTAAAGTAAACTCTGAGCTTGCAGAAACTTCTTTTCTCCCAGCTTCTTTAGATAAAGCATATAAAATTAGCTGATTTAGACTAATTCCTTCTTCTTGAGCTATTTCAGCTAATTCTTTATGAAGCCTTTTGGGAATTCTAATAGTTAATTTACCACTATATTCATCTTCATCCTTATAGTAAGAAGGTTCAGGTATAGGTTTACCTTCTGCTTTTGCAGCTTCGATCCAGGAATCTATAGCTTGTTTTGCATTCTGAATAGCTTCCTCAAGAGTATCACCATCAGTCATGCAACCAGGAAGATCTGGAACTTCAATAAAATATCCACCTCCATCTTCTTCTGACAAAAGACTAATCTTTAAACCATATTTTTTTTCTTCATTCATCTTTATCATCCTTATCCATAAAATTGGGATTGACTTGTTCAAAATATTTTATACACTTTTTAACATAAATTGGCTTCAAAGGTTTATGACGGCCGCGAGTATCTACTATAATTATAGTATCCTCAAGATCAGGATGTGAGTAAACAATGTGGTCACCTTTACCTGCTCTTAAATTAAATCCCCCTACTTTGGTCATTAATTTGTTTAAATCATCAAACATTACATTGTGTGGGTTGTGTTTAATTTTTATATAAAGTTTTTCATAGTGGCCCATAAAATACCTCATTAATCAACTTAATATGATACTATATATGATACCACATTATCATAAAAAGTCAATGCCTTAAAAAATCTTTAAAATTTAATGATAATTATATTTGTGCAAGTATTTTCCATGTATTTCGTTCGTTGTTTTTATATGTTCTTGACAAAATATGCGGGTTTTCGCTTCGATATAGCTGAAAATTGCGCCGGCGCCAGGCTTCAGAGAACAATAAAAGGCCCCGAAAATGGCCTATAAATGTTAAAATGTTTATCGAACGTAAACACTTTCCTAATTCCGTGTTTTTCACAAAGGGCAAAAGAGATGACATCTACGAAGCTAAAGCCCGAATCGCCATATTTTTCTTTTATCTTCAACCCCTCATTCACATCATTTAAATCCATGGGCAACAGTTCAAAAAGGCCGTCGCTGGTCGACCTTAAAAATTCATCGGCGCAAAAAGAATTCAGCCGGCTGTTCAACAAAAACCATGTCTCCACCATTACAGGTATAGAGGTACACAATAACTCTTTTCCAACAATCTTTTTGTAAATTTTTAACGCCCGGGAATGATTCGCGTCGTTTTTATCCACCAACGCATAAAATGCACCGGTATCGATAAAAATCACTTGAAAACCTCCTTCAATACCTCATCCACATTTTCGGAGGTTCTTCCATTTACTTCTCCGCTTCCTATTCCCACAAAACGGAAATAATTTTTGTTTTTATTTTTTTCCCGGATCAGGTTGTCTACGGCTTCCCTGATCAATTCAGCCATTTTTCTGTTTGATTGTTTGGCTATTTGTTTCAATGCGAAAAATTGTTCTTCATTTAAATAAACCATGGTCTTGCGCATTTGCTCACCCCCGCAATAGAAATATAATATATGTTATATGTCAACTATATTATATCAATAAATCAAAATTTAAACAATAGAAACAGCGATTGCGCATCACCCGAAAAATCTCTTCTGTGGCACATCGACGCCCTCATGCAAGAAAACAAAAAGCGCAGCAAAAAAATCCCTCTGCCGGAGCAGGCCTGCTGATAAAATAAAACACAGGTTATATTTTCCTAAAAAATTTATTTCAAAAGGAGGAAAATGATTTATAATGTCGAATAACTAAACACTGTTCCTGTTATTACCTGTTGTTAACTAAGATTAAATGGCAGAGGGTATGAGGCTTGAATAGAAAATGGTTTGTTATTTTCACACAAAGCGGTAAAGAAAAAAGGGTAAAAGAAGTCCTCGAACACTGTTTTCCATCGCATGAAGTAAAGCCTCTTGTACCCGCCAGGAAGCTTAAAGAGAGAAAAGGCGGTATAGAAAGAACGGTCATAAGGACACTCTTTCCGGGCTATGTATTTATCAAAGCCCACATGAAATCCGAGACCTACCGCAGGATAAAGCAGATACCCAGCATAGTGGACCTGCTGAAAGCCGACTGTGAACCAGCCGAAGTTCCCGATGAAGAAATGCGCCCCATCCTCCGCCTCACCAGGGATTGTGAGATTATAGAATTTTCTAGAGGCATAAAGGTGGGGACCAAAGTAAAGATCATCGACGGCCCTTTAAAAGACCTCCGGGGCTACATCATCGATGTGGACCGGAGGAAAGGCAGAGCGAAGGTGGCCCTGGAACTGCTGGGCCAGGGCAAAAAAGTGGAACTGGGATTGATTGTGCTTGAACGGTATGACTCTATAGTTAACTCATGAGGCTGTTTCGGCGCCCTTGAGTTGGAAAATATGCCTTACCTCCCGGGAGCTGTTTTGGACAGGCCCGTGGGGGTAATCTATGCCTTTTTTTAAAGCGGAATTCTACTGAAAACTGCCCCATACTGTGTGCAAATTCATAACAATAAAATTTTTTCCAGCAGGGAGGAAATTTCACCCCCGGTGTAGAAATATGAATAAAGTCAATGTAATTCGAGACATTTTGATAAAAAAAGGGCGCCTGGCCCTTGCCGCTTATATGCGCCCAAAATTCGCCGGGGAGGAACGTCATGGAAGAAGAAATAAGCTTGCGAGAGCTCATCGAAGTGCTGCTTCGAGGGAAATGGATTATAGCCGCCGTTACAATAACCGCTATGCTGGTGAGCGGCATATTCAGCTTTTTCATAATACCTCCAACATATGAAGCCAGGACGACGCTCATGGTCTCGCCTCTGGTGCCGAAGACCCCGCCGCCGGGCCAGGAAAGCGCGTATGACACCCTTTTAAGCTATTTGTCTCAATATCCCCAGATGACGCTGGAGACCTACCGGGTGCAGGTGACCAACCCGCACATATTGAATCAGGTAATAAAAGACCTCAACCTTGACCCCGAAAAATACAACCTGAGTTCCCTCAAAGAGGCCATAGACGTTGAGGCCGTCAAGGACACCAACCTTATACGCATCACCGTCAAAGACAAAGACCCCGGCATGGCCGCAAAGATAGCCAATACCCTGGCTCCGAAGTTTGTGGACTTTCTCTCCAACGTCATAAAAGAGCAGATGGGCAAGTCCGCCTCCTTCCTGAAAGCCCAGATGCAGGAGGAGCAGAAAAACCTGGAGGCCGCCACAGAAGAGCTTAAAAAGTTCATGGCGAGGCCCCAGAGCATAAACGAACTGCAGCAGGACATCGAGGCAAAGCTCAAGCTCATCACCGACTTTAAGACCCAGCTTGTGGAGCTTGATGTGGAAGAAAAAGCCACCAGGGCTTCACTGGAGAGCGCGAGAGCACGCCTGGCGAAAGAACCACGGGTCCTCGACCTGCAGAAGTCCGTCATGGACGACCCCGTCATGGCGGGTCTTGTCTCCGAGAAGGCCGGAGGAAAAGTGTCCGGCGCGGCAGGCCTCACCATGAAGAGCCAGGAGATAAATGAGAGCTACACGGAAATAAACAATAAAGTGGCGGAACTGGAAGTAATCCTGGCGGACATCATGTCCCGCAAGGCCGCCATCAGTGAAAATATAAGAAAGACCCAGGCTGAACTGGAAAACCTCCAGGCCCTCCTTGCCGAAAGGCAGACGGAGTATAACCGCCTGCAGCAGCAGTACACCATAGCCCAGGATACGTACAACACCTTCCTGGAGAAATACCAGGAGGCCCGCATCACCACATCCAGCAAGATAGGTGACGCCAACATCATGGTGGTGTCTCCGGCCATAGTGCCCGAAAAACCCGTCGCCCCGAAGAAGGCCCTTAATGTGGCCGTAGCCATGGTCCTGGGCCTCATGGTAGGCGTGTTTGTGGTGTTCTTCATGGACTACTGGCAGAAGTCCGGGCAGATTGAAAGCGCGGGCGCGGCGAAACCAGCCGGTCTGTAAAGATTCCGGAGGAGCGGTATAATGGGACGAAAGCAGAAGCTGAAAGAACAGAAAAAAACGGAGACTGCCGTCACCGCCGGGGAAGCGAGACTGCTAAGAGATAACAGGCAGGCAGGCGACAGGCGGGACTTACGGCGGCAGGGAACCATGTATTACATAATATACGCGGGACT
This sequence comes from Thermorhabdus hydrogeniformans, assembly GCF_049310025.1. NCBI lineage: Bacteria > Bacillati > Bacillota > Clostridia > Thermosediminibacterales > Tepidanaerobacteraceae > Thermorhabdus > Thermorhabdus hydrogeniformans. Next base: position 50,128 of record NZ_JBJYKD010000008.1, read on the forward strand.
TATCATACTCCTGCTTTACCCCCCTTACTTCAGGGGCATGTTTTTCGACAGGGAATTCCTGCCCACCCATATATACACCGGCGTGTTATTTCTGGCATGGATATTGTATAAAAGCTTTATACTTAAGGAAAATAAATTATTCAGATCTCCCATCGACTATGCGGCATTGGCCCTTGCGGGGGCCTATTTCATATCCATCTTTGCGGCAGTCAACATCCGCTTTGCGGTGGGAGAACTGTTGAAATATATAAATTACTTCATGGCCTTTTATCTTGTATCCGACATCGCCCGCACCAGAGAAGATGCCGGGATAATCCTCTGGGCCATGGTCCTTTCCGCCTTCGGAGTGGCTTTCATCGGCATAGGGGCTGCAGCTGGCACCTTTACATACAACGGGGCCTTCGTGGGCGGCAGGATAAACTCCACCATCCAGTACCCGAATACATTGGCGGCATACCTCACCGCCGCTTTCATGATATCCACATCCCTGTGGGCCACTGCCGGACGGCGCTGGCAGAGGGGAATAGCTTCCTTAATAAACTACACCCTTTTTCTCTGCTTCCTGTTCACCCTTTCCAGGGCCGCCTGGCTCATGTTCCCGGTGTTCTTTCTGATCCTCATTATCGGAATGCCGGGCGAACACCGCATGAAAGCCCTGGGATATTCGTTGGAAACTTTTACAGCCGCAATAGTCGCCTCCCCAGGCTTCGGTTCGGCCGTATCCGCCGCGCAGGAAGGCCGGGCATGGATGTGGTATGCGGCGGGGGCGGCACTGGCCCTCATACTGTTTTATGCGGCAGAAAAGATGAGCGAGCGGTTTGTCGTCCACATTAGACCGAAGGCGGTCATTGCAGCTCTTATCGTATTCGCCGCCCTTGCGGGAGCAGGCGGCTATATAGCCTTTACCACGGAAGCGCCGCTGACCCTTTCCCATGCGAAGGATGAGCCCGAAAGCTGGAAGACCGCATGGTATCCGGTGGAGGATGTGAAGCCCGATACGGAGTACACACTGAAAGTAACCATATCTTCCACACCCGGGGAAAAACAAGAACAGTGGGGCGCGGCGGTATTTATAAACAGCGAGGATGAGAACAAAAATCAAACCCGGATATTAAATGAATACATAAAAGAAGGATTGAACGGAGAAGAAAAAGAAATCACTTTTACCACCAGGCCCGATACAAAGAGCCTGTACATCGGGTTCAGCAACTTTTATCCCGGCACCGCCGCTGCATTCAGCAATGCGGAATTGTATGAGGCGGGGAATCCGTCTTCATCACGGCGCCTGATCCTTGCCTATAAATACATCCCCCAGGCGGTCAGCCGCAGGATATCCAGCATAAGCGCCGGTGATAGAAGCGTCGTTGAAAGAATGGCTTTTTACAAAGATGCTTTAAAGATAATCAAAGACCACCCTGTCTTTGGGACCGGCGGCGGCGGGTGGAAGTCTGTGTACTTCGCCTATCAATCTTACCGATACTTTACCACGGAAGTCCACAGCTTCTTCCTGCAGCTGTGGGTGGAGACCGGCACGGTGGGCCTTCTTGCCCTCATAGCCCTGTGGCTGGCCGTATTTGCGGCTGCATATAGAGTGATGAAATCCGACCTGGACTCCGGAATCAGGGCACTCACATGGGGCGCACTGTCGGGAGCCGTTGCCCTGGGCGGCCACAGCACTGTGGACTTCAACCTTTCCCTGGGAGCCGTCGCACTATATATCTGGAGCCTTTTTGGGATTATAAATTCAATTTCCTTAAATTCATTTGCGAATTCACCTGCGCAGAGCGAAGAAAGCTCATCCGGAAAGAAAAGGCGTTTGAAAGATTCAGCCCCGGTGTTCAACCTGTGGCCGGCCGCCGTTGTTTCCTGCATATTTATCATCGGCTCTTTCTTCCTGTATCAGGGCTACACTTACGGCCAGCAGGCGGTAGCCTATATACAGCAGCGGGACATCATGAAAGCCCGGGACGCCTTTGCAAAAGCGGCAAAGTACGACCCTCTGACCGCTTCTTTCAGGGCGGACCTTGCCCAGCTGGAAGAGATAATGGGAAGGCAGATGAACAACGCGTCATTTATAGAAAAAGCCGAACAGGACAGGCAGACGGCCGTAAATCTGGACCCGTACAACCCAAAACTTCGGGCACAGCTTGCGGCCTCTTACCTGCAAAAGGGTAAACTCCCCGAAGGCCTTGCCGCCCTTGAAAAAGTGACGGAACTCAACCCCTATAACATAAACGCATGGGAAGACCTGGCCGACGCTTACGAAAAAGTTGCGGAAGTATATATAAGGCAGGGCAAAAAAGACGAGGCGTTAGGCATCATAAAAAAGTCTCAGGGCATATTCGATAAGATATCCGCACTGAACTTGAAGTCCCCTCAAAACGCCCCGGAAAAACTGGAAGTTACAAATAAGCTCATGCTTTATGTGTATAAGGCAAAACTGCTGGCGGAAAACATAGATGATAAAAACTATTACAGAAAACTGAGAAATCTGGTTTTCGCCTCCGACTTCAGCATAGATGCGGACCACAATGGGATTCCCGACCTTTGGAGGATTTCAAATTCCGAAAAAGGGCTGTTAAATATAGATATCACCGGGGGCTTCTCAAAGATGACAAACGACGGTGAAGGGCCTTCGTATTTATTTACTAAGGAAGATATTTCACTCGAGCCCCAAAACCTGTATACCATTAACCTTATTGCAGGCGGCAGTATCCCTAAGGAAAAAATAATACTCAACGTCTTTTCGCGGGAAGGTAAAAGCCTTCAATATCAATTAAAAGAAATTAATTTATCGCAGGAACCTTCAAAAATAACGGGAACATTCCTTACCACAAAGGACATAACCGCGGGCAAACAATGGATGAGACTGGACATACAAGGTTCTCCCGGGAATTATATAAATATTAAAGCCATTGAAATATGGATGGAATAAATGACAGCTATGCCTCCATTTAAAACAAAAGATGAAAATGATATAATGTAAGTGTTGGAACATAAATAATAAAGCAAAGGAGGCTGATAGCATGTTTGAGACAATACAGGAGATTAATATCAAATATAATGGAGAATGGGTCTTTATGATAAATTGCAAAACCGATGACAATGCCAATTTAATTGGGGGTGAAGTCGTCATCCATAGTAAGAGCCGGGATGAAGTAATAAGAGGCATGTTGAAATACAAAGATGAACCCTCCATGACTTCAATAAGATATGCTGGAAAAATTCCGGAAGAGGTTAGTATTTTATTATGAGTGAGATCAATTTTGATAGCAACGCTAACTTAATAATGGTCAATATATTTTTATGGAATAAAAGATTAAAAAAATTCGAAAATATGCTCATAACCCTTGATACGGGAGCAACCATGAGTGTAATATCCAAAGATATACTATATAATCTAGGATATGATTTTGATGATAAGAAAAAAGCAAGAGTTATAACAGCAAGTAATGTAGAATATGTCAACATAGTAAATCTTGATAGGGTTATGATTGGCAATCATATATTAGAAAATGTGCAAGTATATGCACATACTTTCCCTGAATCAAGCTATACTTTGGGCGTTCTGGGTTTAAATATCTTAAGAAATTTCGATATAGAAATATTGTTTAGCAGAAATAAGCTAGTCTTAAGGAAAATAGAGAATAAAGTTGACTAGATATGCATTATACTAAAAGAATTATCGGGAGCGACTAAAGTGAAAATATCTTTTTTAGACTTAAAAGCCCAGTATGAAACCATAAAAAATGAAATAGACTCCGCCGTATCGGAAGTGATACAGAGCGGCTGCTTCATCATGGGCCCCAACGTAAAACAATTTGAAGAGGAGATGGCCTCCTATCTCGACGTAAAGCACGCCATATCTGTGGCCAACGGCACCGACGCCCTGGTGCTCACGCTCAAAGCCCTGGGTATCGGTCCCGGCGATGAAGTTATAACAACGCCATACACCTTTTTTGCCTCGGCAGAATGCATCTCAAGGGTGGGGGCGAAACCTGTCTTTGCCGACATAGATCCTGACACCTTCAACATCGACCCGGAAGATATAGAAAGGAAAATCACAAAAAACACCAGAGCCCTCATCCCCGTGCACATCTTTGGCCGCCCGGCGCCCATGGACGAAATCATGGCTATTGCTCGAAAATATAATCTTTACGTCATAGAAGACGCCTGCCAGGCTATCGGCGCGGAATATAAAGGCAGAAAATCCGGTTCCATAGGTCATGCAGGGTGTTTTTCCTTTTTCCCTACCAAAAACCTGGGAGGTTACGGCGACGGCGGCATGATTGTCACAAACAATGATGAACTGGCGCAAAAGATAAGTCTCCTTAGGGTGCACGGAAGTACAAAAAAATACATACATTCTCTGGTAGGGTACAACAGCCGGCTGGATGAACTCCAGGCGGCGGTGCTGAGAGTTAAATTAAAATACATAGACCGGTGGAACGATGCCCGGAGAAAAAAGGCAAAACTTTACGCCGAACTTTTAAGAGACACCCCCGTTAAAACTCCCGGCGAGGAAAAAGACGGCCGCCACGTATATCACCTTTTCACCATCCGGGCCCCGAAAAGGGACGAGCTTTCCGCCTATTTAAAAGAAAAAGGCATCCCTACGGGCATCTATTACCCCCTGCCGCTGCACCTGCAGGAAGTCTACAGAGGCCTGGGGTATAGAGAAGGGGATTTGCCCGCAGCCGAAACCTTATGCAAAGAAAACATTTCCCTCCCCCTTTACCCGGAGCTTCCCGAAGAGCACATGGAACATATAGCTTTACAAATCCGCAAATTTTATGAAAGCAGGTACTGACATGGTTGAAAAAACCGCAGAACTGAATCCCACGGCTCGCGAGCTTTTGAATAAAATAAAGGCCAAAACGGCAAAAATAGGCGTCATCGGGCTGGGATACGTCGGCCTGCCCCTGGCCGTGGAAAAGGCCAAGGCCGGGTACAGAGTGACCGGCTTCGACGTACAGGAAAAAAAGGTTTCCATGGTGAACCGGGGCATAAACTACATAGGCGACGTGCTGGACGGAGATTTAAAGGATGTGGTGGAATCCGGCCACCTGAGAGCCTCTTCAGACTACGGCGAAATAGGCGGGCTCGATGCAGTGGCCGTATGCGTCCCTACCCCCATAGATAAATACAAACAGCCCGACCTGCGCTATGTGGAAAACTCCACCCGGGAAATAGCAAAAAGGCTCCACAGAGGGATGCTGGTGGTACTGGAAAGCACCACCTATCCCGGCACCACGGAGGAAGTGCTCAAACCCATCCTGGAGTCCACTGGCCTTGTGTGCGGCGAAGACTTTTTCCTGGCCTATTCCCCCGAAAGGGTGGACCCCGGCAACAAAGTGTATAAGACTAAAAACACCCCCAAGGTGGTGGGCGGAGTTACCGCCGCCTGCACCAAAGTGGCTGCAGAGCTTTACCGAAACGTGCTTCAGGGCGAAGTGTTCGAGGTATCCAGCCCCAAAGTGGCGGAAATGGAAAAAATATATGAAAACGTCTTCCGCCATGTGAACATAGCCCTGGCCAACGAGACGGCCATCCTGTGCCGCAGGATGGGCATTGACGTATGGGAAGTCATCGAAGCCGCCAGCACCAAACCCTACGGCTTCATGCCCTTCTATCCCGGCCCCGGCATCGGCGGCCACTGCATCCCCGTAGACCCCTACTACCTGGTGTGGAAGGCCCGGGAATACGATTACCACACGAGATTCATTGAACTTGCCGGGGAGATAAACGACTACATGCCATCATACACCGTGGAAAGGGCCGTGGAAATACTGAACTCCTCCGGCAGGCCCCTGAAAGGCGCGAAAATCCTCATCCTGGGCGTGACCTACAAAAAAGACATAGACGACATGAGGGAGACCCCTGTCCTCAAGATAATCGGACTCCTGGAAAAAAATGGCGCACGGGTTTCCTACAGCGACCCCTATGTGCCCGAATTTGCACACAATGGGAAAAATTATAAATCCAAAAGAATAACCCCCGAAACCCTCCAGAGCTTTGATTTAGTTATAATAACCACCGACCACGGAAAATTCGATTACAACCTTATATATAAATACTCCCCTTTAATCCTCGACACACGCAACGCCCTGAAAAATATACGGGACCCAAAAATATTCAGGCTGTAGGTGAACAACATGGAAAAACTCAAAATAGGCATCATAGGATGCGGCAGCATCATACCCAAACACCTCAGGGCCGTCGTCGAAAACTCCGATAAAATGGAACTTCTGGCGGTGTGCGACACCGTCCCCGGGAAGATGGACGCGGCGGTGGATGAATACATAAAATTAAGCGGCGCCAGTGGGTATCATATCCGGAAATACACGGACTATACAAAACTGCTGGAAGATCCGGATATCCAGGTGGTGACCGTTGCCACCGTAAGCGGCATAAGGCCGAAGATAGCCCTTGACGCCCTGGATGCCGGAAAGCACGTGATCCTGGAAAAGCCCATGGCCCTTTCCGTAAAAGAGGCCGATGAGATAATAAAAAAATCCGAAGAAAAAAATCTGAAAGTGGCGGTATGCCACCAGCTGAGATTCATGCCCCATATAATGAAGCTCAGAGAAGCCGTGGCCTCCGGCGCCTTCAGGAAGCTGGTCCACGCCTCGGCCGCCATGCGGTGGAATCGCAATGATGCATACTACTCCTCATCCCCCTGGAGGGGGACGTGGGAGTACGACGGCGGGGCCTTCATGAACCAGGCCATCCACGTGATAGACCTCATGCTGTGGCTCATGGGACCGGCCGCAAGAGTTTACGCCGAAACCGGAACCTTCCTGAAAAAAATAGAAGCGGAAGATGCGGGAGCTGCGGTATTGAGATTTAAAAACGGCGCTGTCGGTACCATCGAAGCCAGCGTCTGCGTATACCCCGAAAACCTGGAAGAAACCCTCGGCATATTTGGAGAAAAGGGGACGGTTTTGATTGGCGGAAAGGCTCTCAACAAAGTGGAGGTCTGGAACATCGAGGGAGAGGCGCCCTTTGAAGTGCCCGAGATACCGCCAAACCTTCACACCCTGCTGTACAGGGACATGGCGGATGCCGTCACAAACGACCGACAGCCCCTGATAAACGCCCGGGAAGGCAAAAATGCGGTGGAACTCATCCTTTCGATATACAAATCTTCCCTCACAAAAAAGCCTGTCGATTTGCCTCCCGGCGATTTTTCGACGAAAGATATGATAGGGGGAACAAAGTAAGCGTATGAACTATATATCCGAAAAAGCAAAAATAGGCCCCGGTGTGAAAATAGGAAGATTTACGGTCATAGAAGACGATGCCGTCATCGGCAAAGGGACTGTGATAGGCAACAATGTCACCATATATAAAGGCAGCCTCATAGGTGAAAACGTCCGCATAGACGACAATGCCGTCATTGGGAAGCAGCCCATGCGGGCAGCCAACAGCATTTTTAAGGATAAAAGCGAAAAGCCCCCTTGCAGGATAGGCAATGAATGCATCATAGGCACATCGGCCGTGATTTACGCCGGATGCACTATAGGCGAAAAATGCCTCATCGCCGACCTTGCCACGGTGAGGGAAGATGTGACCGTGGGCGACATGACCATAATAGGCCGGGGAGCCGCCGTAGAAAACCACTGCAAGATAGGTTCCCGCTGCAAGATAGAAACCGATGCTTACATCACGGCCTATTCCGAACTGGAAGACGATGTCTTCATCGCCCCCTGTGTGGCCACATCCAACGACAACTCCGCCGGAAAAGACCCCGACCGGTTCAAAAAAATGAAAGGCATCACCGCCAAAAAAGGCGCAAGAATTGGAGTCAACGCCACCATATTGCCCGGGAAAACCATCCAAGAGGATGGCTTCGTGGGAGCGGGAAGCGTGGTAACAAAAGATGTAGAAAAAGGGCAGGTAGTGGTGGGGAATCCGGGGAGATTCATTAAATAAATTAATGAGATTTATTAAGAAGTTTTATATTATCTTTTATTTTTGTGAGTTATTTTTATTATGAAAGCGGTGATACTTTGGAGGTATTGATAGTTAGTCCTATTTCTAAAGATGGTGGTGGCGGAGTTGCAAGCCATGTAATAAGTCATCAAAAATCACTTTTAAAAAAGGGAATTAACTCAAAGTTAGTTGTAATTGAACCGAGTTATGGTACTTTTTATTTTTATTTATGGGCTGGAGCTCGTAAAGTTATTAATAAAATTTGGCAACCAAATGGGTTTAGATTTATAGATGCGATGAGAAAAATTATATTAAGAAATATTTTAAGAAATATAGATCCATTACCCAATATTATTCATTGTCATTTAATCTATGCAGATATTTTAAAAGACATATTAAAAGAGCAAAATTTAAATATTCCAGTAGTTCTAACAGTTCATGGATATATAGCGGATGAAGCTGTATCTAAAGGTACAATTAAACGTAATTCTAAAGGTTATAAATATTTGTTAAATCAAGAATCAAGATTATATTCAATGGCTGATAAAATAATTTGTGTAGATACAAGAATTGCGCAACACGTATCTAAACTATGTAAGGATAAAGAGCCTTTTATCTTACGCAATGTAGTTGATACAGAAGTCTTTAAACCTATGAAAAAATCGGAGAATAAAGACAAAATAAATGTTTTATGCCCAAGGATGTTAAACCCTAAAAATGGTGTAATTATAGCAATCAAAGCTATAGAAATTTATATACAAAAAAAACCAGATACCTCTATTCAATTACTAATTGCAGGTGATGGAAAACAAAGAAAAGAATTAGAAACTTATGTTAGAGAAAACAATCTATCAAATGTAGTTAAATTTTTGGGATTAATACATCATTCACAAATGCCAAAATTAATATCTTCTTCAGATATTGTTATTATACCTTCCATACCACACGAAGGAGTCGAAGAAGCGACTTCTATAGCAGCACTTGAATCAATGTCATGTGGGGTTCCTGTTGTTGCATCTAATATAGGAGGTTTAAAAGAAATTATAACAGATGGTATCGATGGATATTTGGTTCCTCCTAATGAACCTCGATTGTTTGCGAGTGCTATAGAACAAGCCATTTTGAATAAAAAAACTATTTCTATTCAGTCTAGGAAAAGTATAGAAAAAAAATATTCATTAGAAGTTATGGGAGAAAATTTAATTAAAATTTACAATGAACTTTTAAATTTAAATTAGATTTAAAGAGGAGCACATATGGAAATATTAATAATTTCAGGAACACCTGGAACTTCTGAAGGTTCAGTAGAAAAATTTTATGAAAGTCTCACTAAGAAACTTATAACTAAAGGACAACAAGTTACATTTATTTTTACAAGTGAAGGTCCGACCGCTGCGAAAATTAAACAATTAGGAGCTAACATAAATATAGTTGAGATGAAAAAGAAAATTGATATGAAAGCAATAATTAAGATACTAAAACTATTGTGGGTTATACATCCACATATAATTCATATTCATTTTGATAAAGCAGTCTATAATTCACTGCTCGCATTATTATTTTATGGTGCTACATTTAGAGATATTTCAATATTTGTGCACCATCATTCTAAACCATTAAAAATTGGTAGTCATTATAAAAATTTCATCAAATTTTTACCTAGAAGGTTATTGTATAAATTAATAAAGGTGACTTCAGTTTTTGTTTCTGAAGAACAAGCAAAAATATTAATAAAAAATCATTTAATTTATAATAACCAACCAATAAAAATAATAAATAATGGGGTTGATATTAATGTATTTTCACCAATAAATAGTCAAAAAGAAAAAATGGAATTAAGACGTAAGTTATTATTACCTTTAGATTGTATAATAACTATTTACGTTGCGGGGTTTCGAAAAGAAAAAAATCATAAGTATCTAATTTCGGCCTTTAATATTGCTAAAAATAATTGTGATAGAAAAATATTACCAATTCTTTTATTAGTAGGGTATGGCCCTGAAGAAGATAATATTTTAAAATTGATATCAACTTATAATTTAGAATCAAATGTAATTATTACAGGAAAGCGTAATGATGTAAATCTATTTCTTAAAAGCTCAGATATTGCAGTTTCAACATCATTAACAGAAGGTTTTGGTTTAGGGATTCTAGAAGCCATGGCTACAGGTCTTCCTATAATATCTTTAGAAAGTGGTTTTACACAAAATTTTGTTGAGGATAATTTAAATGGGTTTGTAGTTAAGAAAGATAGTGAACCTGATAGTTTTGCAAAAAAATTAATATATTTGTGGGAAAATAAAGATCTGAGGATTAAAATGGGATCAATAAGTAGAGAAAAAAGTAAAAAATATTCATTAGATAATCAAATAAGTGAGGTTTTAAAACTATATGGATTATTTTCTTAATTACATATCAAACAAAAAATACTTTTATCTGCTAATTCTAAATATAGAAATATGTATTATCGTAATCTCACTGACTATCAGTAACTTTTTTCCAATTATAGCTATATTGTACATATTCTTTATGCTTGGAATATTATTAATTGGTATATTTATTGGCTTTTTGCCTGCAATAATTATTGCAATACTTTGGACACCTAGAACATTAGATAAATATGTAAATATTATTATATTAAATAAGGTATTTGACACAACTAGTCTTGGAATTCCTATTACAGAAGTTACAAAAGGAATATGGCTTGCAGATATTTTAATATTTTCATTTTTTATTTATTACTTAATAAAATCTTTTAAAATTCAGTTATGGTTTATAATTTATTTTGTTTTGTTATTACCTTCAATAATTATTAGCTTAATATCAGGTTACAAGACAATAGCAGGAATAATTGAATATTTTCGCCTTCCGTTAACCACATTCGTTATTTCAATGTCAATCAAGAATAATGAAAAAAAATGGGAACGTATATTTAATAGTTTAGTTATTAGTATATTGGGTCTTGAAATAATGGGTTTATTTAGATGGTTAATTGATAGCTCTGTTAAAAATAGACTTTTCACCGTTGGATTAGGAGTAAATACATTAGCTGTTACTGGAGTTATTAGCCTTCCATTAATTGAACTATTTATATTACGTAGTAAAAAAAGATATGGAAGTATTTCTTGGTTTCTAATTATAATTCCTGTATTTGTAATATTATTAACTGGTTCTCGACAAGGTTTTGCTGGACTGATATTATATTTGATTTATTTTAGTTATAGATATAAATATACTTTTCTTCGTAAAAGTTATTACTTTATATTTTTTATTTTTATATTAGGTTTTAAATTTTGTTTAAATTACTTAAATGTAATTGAACCCTTTAGAAGATTATTGCAAGCAGGTATTACAGATATAAATCGAATTGAATTAATCAAAGGGGCATTAAATATATGGATTATGATGCCTTTAACTGGTGTAGGAGTAGGAAATTTTGGTTATTATTGGCCAACAGTAAGTAATTTACCAAGAATTTATGATTATTATTGGCATTGTCATAATTTATTTCTTATGTTTTTATCAGAAAGTGGTATTTTAGGTTTGATTGGTTTTATTATTTTCTTAGTATATATAATATATATACCACTTTTTAATAAAAATCTTAAAGAAGAAAAACTATTAATAGCTTCTATCATTTTATTACTCATTATCGAAATGGTAGATTATGTTTTTTGGGATTATCGTATGACATTAATAATTGGTTGTATATTAGGTTTAATTGAAGGTTTAAAAAAGATAAATGCTAAATGTTAGGATTTAAAAAATATATAATTGAATTTCTAAATATATATATACGAGGCGTTTAAGAATGAAAAAAAGATTTAATTTATATTTGAAATGGTTAAAAATGCTTTTAGGAAAAAGCAATTTACATGTTAATCAGGGTTTATTCAAAAAAAGGTATAAAAGGATATTATAACGATCTTACTTTAAAAGTTAACTGGCGTGGTGAATTTGATTTAGATGGGTTGCCTATTAATGTCAATGAAATGGGTGTAAAATTGTATAATCCTACAACCATTGCTCAATTTGGTTTAGGAAACTATGATTTATATTTATTAACAAATAGTCATGTTTTTTATAAGCAATTTATTAATTCTGTCAACTGGATGGTTAAAGATCAACATCAATGTGGTGGATGGGATGTTTTTGAAAGATTGGGTAGTAAAAGAACATATAAATATTCTGCGATGACGCAGGGGGAGGGAGCATCATTATTAATTAGAGCTTTTAAAGAAACAAATAACGAAGAATATTTAGCCAAAGCTAAAAAGGCCATAGATTTGATGCTTTTGCCTGTTGAAAAAGGTGGAACATCAAGATATGGTAATGATAAATTGTTTTTGGAAGAAACGGTAGAATCAAAACCTGTATTGATATTAAATGGCTGGATTTTTGCTATTTTTGGATTGTTTGATATAACAAAAATAATATCTGATTTAAAATATAAATATGCTCTTGAGAAAACATTAGACACATTAAAAGGTGAATTAAAAAAATACGATTCTGGTTATTGGAGTTATTATGATCAACGTGGCCACCTAGCAAGTCCTTTTTATCATAATTTGCATATTGCATTACTTGATGCTTTATACGATTTATTTAATATTGAAGAATTTAAAATTGTAAGAGATACGTGGGATTCTTATTTAAAAAGTAGTTATAATAAAGGAAGAGCTTTTATTATAAAAGCATATCAAAAGATTAAAGACCCAGGTGAAATAATTATTGTAAAATAATAGGTGATTATATGAAAATAGCATATATAACTGCCCAGACCCCTTATGGGAATGGTGAGCAATTCATTCTGCCGGAGATTTTAGAAGTTATAAATAAGGGGAATGATGTAATAGTCATACCAGTAAGGCCCGAAAACAAAATAGCGAAAGGTAGAGAGCCTGAAAAGGTTTCTGAATACACAATATATATACCTCTATTAAGTTTTTATTTACTACTAAAAAGTATCTTTATTTTTTTTATATATCCTTTTAGGATATGTAAAATAATTTATTCTATATTGCGGAATTCAGGAAACATAGGAAAAATTATTAAAAATCTAGTTGTCTTGCCAAAAGGTTTAATAGCAGGTGAAGTTATAAAAAAACACAATATCGAACATATTCATGCTCACTGGGCATCGACTCCTTCTACAGTAGCATACATAGCTTCTAAATTAACTGGGATTTCGTGGAGTTTTACATGCCACAGATGGGATATTGCAGAAAATAATATGCTTAAAGAAAAAGCAAGAAGTGCAAGGTTTATAAGAGTTATTAACAAAAAAGGATATGCGGAAATTTTAAGAATAATAAGTGAAAAATATAAACATAAATGCAATATTATTCATGTGGGAATTAATAGTAAAATGATACAAAAACATAACAAGTTTATATATCAAAATTTTGTAATAGCTACTCCTGCAAATTTAATAGAGGTAAAAGGTCATAAATTTTTAATATATGCTATTAAAAAGTTGATAGAACGCAATTATAATGTAACTTGTTATTTCTTTGGGGATGGTCCGCTAGAAAATGAGCTAAAAGCATTGATTAATAAATTAGAACTAAAAGACAATATTATTTTTAAAGGCAAAATTGGTCATGATGAACTGCTGGAGCTTTACGCTAAAGGTGAAATCGATTGTGTAGTACTTCCAAGCATCGTTACAGATGATGGAGAAAAAGAAGGTATACCGGTCTCTTTGATGGAAGCAATGGCTAATAAAATTCCTGTTATCTCTACCAATACAGGCGGGATTCCCGAATTGTTAGGAGATGGAGCCGGAATTTTGGTAGAACAAAAAGATCCAGATGCTTTAGCCGAAGCCATAGAAAGATTAATAAATGACGGAGAACTTCGGCGAGAACTGCAAGAGAAGGGGTATAAAAAAGTATACAAAGAATTTTATTTACCAAATGTGGTAGACAGGCTCCTTTATTTAATGAAAGGTTGATAATATGAAGATTGCAACAATAGTCGGTGCACGGCCGCAGTTTATAAAGGCTGCTGCTGTTTCGAGGGTGCTTAGAAAATATCATAATGAAATATTGATTCATACCGGCCAGCATTATGATAAAAATATGTCGGATATTTTTTTTGATGAATTGGATATACCCAGGCCGGATTACAACTTGAATGTTGGTTCGGGGACGCATGGGAAACAGACGGGAGAAATGCTTATTAAAATTGAAGAAGTATTGGTACAAGAAAAGCCTGATGCGGTTATAGTTTACGGGGATACCAATTCCACTCTGGCGGGTGCCCTTGCGGCAAGTAAATTACTTATATCTGTTATACATGTTGAAGCGGGTTTAAGAAGCTATAACAGGAATATGCCTGAAGAACAAAATAGGGTCTTAACAGATCATATATCTTCCATTTTATTTTGTCCGACACAAAATGCCGTTGAAAATCTTCTGAGAGAAGGAATAACGAATAATGTCTTCAATGTTGGCGATGTAATGTATGATGCAATTTTATTCAATCTAGATATTGCCGAACAAAAATCTGATATATTATCTAAATTACAATTGAAGAAAAATGAATATATTTTGGCTACTGTTCATAGAGCGGAAAATACAGATACATACGAAAATTTATATAATATAATTCATTCATTTAATGACTCTCAAGAATTAATCGTTTTTCCCGTTCATCCTCGTACTAGAAAGGCTATCCAGGATTATGGAATAAAACTTTTAAGTAATGTTAAAGTAATTGACCCTGTGGGATATCTTGATATGCTAATTTTAGAAAAGTATGCTAATAAGATTGTGACTGATAGTGGAGGAATTCAAAAAGAAGCTTATATATTAGGCGTACCGTGCATTACATTGCGACATGAGACAGAGTGGGTAGAAACTGTAAAAGATAAATGGAATATACTGGTTGGCACTGATAAAGAAAAAATAATTGAGGCTATCAAATATTTCCGGCCATCAAATAAGAGAAAGAACTATTTTGGGGAAGGAAAAGCTGGCGAAAAGATAGTAGATGCCATAAACCATATTTTAAAATAGAATGAGTGATAGAATGGCTGCAAAGAAAATCTGGATATTTAATCATTATGCAATAACGCCTGACATGTCGGGCGGCACAAGACATTATGATCTAGCAAAAGAATTAGTTAAATATGGATATGATGTAACAATCTTTGCTTCAGGGTTTGACCATATGACAAAGCGATATGTGAGAATTATTCCTGAAGATAAATTCAGGGTTGAAAATTATAATGGAGTACAATTTGTGTGGGTAAAAACAACTCCATATTATGGAAATGACTTAAATAGAATTAAGAATATGTTTTCATATGCTCTTAATGTAATAAGAATTGCACGCAAGTTTGAGAAACCCGATATTATCATTGGTTCGTCTATGCATCCCTTTGCAGTAATTGCTGCCTGGTGGCTTTCAAAAAAATTTGGCTCAAGGTTCTTTTTTGAGGTAAGAGATTTGTGGCCCCAAACGGCTGTTGACATGAATGCTTTAAAACCTTCATCGCCTATTGTACGTTTATTGTATGTATGGGAAAAATTTATGTATAAAAAAGCTGAAAAAATAATTACCCTGCTGCCCAATGCTGCTGATTATATAACAAAGAAAGGTATCTCGAAAGATAAGATAGTATGGATTCCCAATGGAGTAGATTTATCAAGATACGAAGACCTGAATAATGAAAATATGGACATGGAAATATTGAAAATATTCGATGAATACAAGGATAAATTTAAAGTAGTGTATACGGGCGCCCATGGCCCCGCCAATGGGTTGGATATGGTTATAGATGCAGCAAAGTTAATGGAAGAGAAAGATGATAGTATTCAATTTTTATTAATCGGAGATGGACCAGAAAAACAAAATTTGATAGATAAGGCGAAAACATTTTCACTTTCAAATATATGTTTTTTGGACCCAGTTCCTAAGTTATATATGCCACATGTTTTAAAAAAAGCAGATTTATTACTGCATTGTCTAAAACCGATGGATGTTTTTAAACATGGAATAAGCCCGAATAAAATGTTTGATTATCTGGCAAGCGGAAAACCTATTATTATGTCAGTTAATGCTTCAAATAATATAGTAGATGAGGCAAGAGCAGGTATTTCAGTAAAATCCGGTGATCCGGAAGAACTTGTCAATGGGATATTGAAGCTTAAGAATATGTCTGAAGATGAAAGAAGGGCGATGGGTCTAAATGGATATGAATACGTAAAAAAATATTTCAGCACAGCTGTGTTAGCTCAAAAAATGATAAAAGAATTGAATTTGTAAAATAATTCCTGTGTTCAAATAATGCTTAAAATATAGAGTGAAGATAAAAACCCAGCAGCTTTCCTGCTGGTAAAAAATAATTTTTTCATCAACCTTTTGGTGGATAAGGATCGTTCCCATAAGAGTTCCTTTCTCTTATTTGACCATTAGGCCTGTGGATAATCAGTTCAGATTGCTGATTTATAGCAATGCTTCTTGCTGCTTGTATTGCCTCTTCTTGGGTTCTGTGAATTGATGTTACTTTTTGGTTACCGACTCCACGCACGGCCCAGGCTCCACCATGGGGAACGACATGTTGATTTTTACCCATTATATCCCTCCTTTCTCAATATATTGTATTTATAACATATTATAACACAATATGTTGTTTAAAACAAGCGTTATAAATTCGGAAAAGGATCTATGTTGTTTCTGCATAAAGATTATAGAATTTAACAATATTTCTGTAGGTGCTGTATGAAAATGAATAAGTTTGGTGCTTTTTAGGAAGGCTGGCGAGGTAACAGGGGACAGGGCCGGTACTTTATACGGCCTATGGTTTTCATTTTTACAAGGGGGCCTCTTTAAAAAACTGGCTTATTTATTACATCTGGAGAAAGTGTGGCCCGGTTGACGGATGGACTGATAACCATGAATGAAGAGGATTATAGAGTGGCAAAATTTCTGCCTTTGAGAAATAAAAATGGCATATATAAAGTCCATGGGGTAGGAGTGGATTTAAAAAGATATTTCAATGAAGATGAGGTTGTAATAAAATAAAGTAAGGAATGACGTGGGCCTGAAAGATGAAGATATCTGCATTTTGACGGTAGCGGAGCTGATACCGAACAAAAATCGTATTCAACTAATTGAGGCAATGAAAAAAATAACAGGAAATCATAATATTTTCTGCTTTTTTGCAGGGGATAGATCACTTGAAGAAGAATTAAAAAAACATGTAAAAGACAATAAACTGGATTATAAAATAAGTTTTTTGGGTTTTCGAACAGCATCGTTAATGTCATTGCGTGAAGGCCTACCCAGATGTATTATGGAATACGAATTTGTAAACAGGTTGAAATAGACAATAAAAGTGATTTGAAGTTTTATAAAGAGGAGTATATTCTAGGAGAGGAAAGGTATGAAAATAAAAAAAGTATATATTAAAAACTTCCGTTCTATAAAAGAACTAAGCTTTACTTTTCCTGAGAAGGGGATTTTGGTGTTAGTTGGTCCAAATAATGCGGGGAAATCCAATATTTTGAGGGCGATAAATGCTCTATTGGGAGATACTTGGTTTTCGAATGATAAACTGGAAATATATGATTATTATTGTAGAAATAAAGATAACAAAATCGAAATAAGAATTGAATTTGATAATGGTAGAAAAGTTTGTTTTGATATGAATAATAATTTTCCACGATATTTGGACCCATTTGGAAATATTATTAATAAATATAATGGAAATGTTAAAGAAGATTTTCCATGTACTTATCTTGATGCAAGTAGAAATTTATCAAAAGAGATGGAATTCAGAAATTGGACTCTCATGGGAAGAATATCAAAAAGTTTTAGCAATACAATAGATAAGGAAAAAGAAAAATTATTAAAGGAGAAATTTAATGATGTAATGGCTATTTTTGATCAAATAGAAAACTTTGTTAACTTTAAAAAAGATTTTATTAAATTTTTTAATGAGATGCAGGTCAACTCATCCTATACATTAAAAGTTGATTTTAAACCATTTTCCCCTTCAAATTATTTTAAGACTATTAATATACTCGCTTCTGATCCTAACTTGTCTGATAAATTTGATATAGAATTAGAAGAATTTGGAGAAGGAGCGAGAAATATTGTTCTATTAGCACTTTTAAGAAGTTATGCAAAAAATTTTCGTAATGATGCTGAGGGTATTATCGCCATTGAAGAACCTGAAATATTTATGCATCCTCAGGCAAGAAGGCACTTATATAACATTTTTTGGGAAATAGTGAAAAACTCTAATATGCAAATTATATTAACTACTCATTCCTCAACTTTTGTAAGAACTGAGGATTTTGATACCATCGGCAAAGTTTATAAAGTCTATGACGAGAATAAAAAACTTAATACAAAACTTAAGTTAGTCACCAAAGATGACCTTGTTGACTTTTGTATTAAAACTGGTGTACCAAAAGAAAAAACTGGCGACAACATTTTCGAATTTTATAGGACAACCTCAAATTACAAGTTAAATGAAGGATTCTTTGCTAGGTTTTTAATTCTGGTTGAAGGCGAAACAGAGGAGCTCGCTCTTCCTGTCTATCTAAAAAAAGCAGGTGTTGATTGTGACCTTCTTGGAATATCCATTATTGCTGTAAACGGAAAGAATCAAATGCCGAAATATTGGAGACTTTTCTATAAATTTGACATACCAATATTAGTTATTTTTGACAACGATAATTCAGAAGATAAAGAAAGCAGTAATAAAAATATAGCTGAATGCTTTCATTGTTCGATAGAAGATATTTTAAAAGATGTTAACATTTATAAAATAATAGAGGCAACTGATAATCCTATTGAACCTACTTTCAGACAGAAATTAGTAATATTAGAAAAAAATTTTGAAACTGCGCTTAGAAAAGACTGGTTGCGACGATTCGGTTCCGATGAAAAAATAGATGAATATGAAAAAGAAGCAAAAGATTTTATAAAACCTTTAAAAAATCAAAACAAAGGCCAGATTGCCAGGTTTATAGCTGAAAAAATTGTTGAGAATTATTCTTTTATTCCAGAATTTGTTAAAGAGATTAAAGATATTGTGCTTCAAGTTTTAGATGAATGATGGAGGCAATCTAGCAGCTACTTATATAAGGTTTTCTCTCACGTTTAGCTACAAAGGTGAAGGGTTGTCGACACTTTAAAAGGCTTGACGCTTGTTCCTTGTATTTTTTTAGGGGGGAATCAAAATGGGGCATGAAAGAATAGGTTTTTTACCGCGAACACAGCCCTGGGTTGACATTATTAAGCAACTTACTGATTTTGATTGCTCAGATGATACAGTTGTAAAAATTTCCAATAATACGCTTGCGAATATTAAAAAGAAATATGAACAAATGTCCTCTGATGAATCTGTTATTAAAGCAATTCGCTTTTTGATAATCCTATCTCTTTCTGCAAATCAACAAGATCAAAGGGAATATCTTGCAAAAAACGGACTCATCGTTGATGAAAGATTTTCCTTATTCTCTCTTATAAGATGTGCAAAGGATTATATAGTCACAGATACCGGCTCACTTGAGATCAATAAAATGGTTGTTGATGCTGTTTTATATGTTCTTTCTTCTTATGAAAGAAAAAAAGGCAACAACCAACTTTCACTCTTTAATAATCCAAATGAAACACCATGGAAAAATATAGGAACAGGTGCAGCTTTCTGTGAATTGGCAAGACTTTTCTTTGCAGAATTTACAAATCGACATCTGAGATATTATTTAGAAAGAGAAGCCGCTCAAGCTATTGATGATTATGATTCAATAGAAATATTTTCACAAAAGCTAACAAAGCAAAGTGAGGCTTTGTCTACACATGCTTTTGAGATTTCAAAGATTATGCAATCTTTTGCTGCAGGATGGTTTAATAAATATAGTCGTAGTGATATTCCTACTAATGAAGAAATAATCAGATTTCTAAATATCACGTTCGGCAAAATAAGAGCCGAGTTACGGAGGGAGGCTGAAGCTCTATGAGTCAGTCTCCAAATATAATTATTTGTAGCAATGTTCATCCAAGTAAAATAAATCCAAACGGAAAAGTTATTAGGTTATCATATTTTGATAATGAAAAAGAAAAAGGAAACGTACGTATTGCACTTAGCCGTTTTATTAAAAATCCGGATGAATTACCTGAAAGGATCTTGGATTTATTAGAAATTGCTTCATATGTTTTTTCAGCCGATAGAGCTGTGGATAGAGGAGAGCGTGATAGTCTCTATAATGAAAGCTGGGCTCGAATCTTCGAGTTTCATATTCCAGTCAGGGACCTAGCTTTTTGGGAACAAGATAGGGTTAAGACTGCTTTATCTAATGCTTTAATTTTTATGTCTGGAGATAGAAAATATAATTTTTATTTTTACCAAATGGATCAAGAAAATCAACCAAATGAAAGTAATTATACCCAGCTATCTTTATTTACCAAAGATTTTTTGCCTATTTCTGATGCTTCTAATACTGAGATTATATTATTTTCTGGTGGCCTGGATTCTTTAGCAGGAGCGCTAGATTTTTTGCATACCTATCCAGAAAAAAAGTTATGTCTAGTAAGTCATCAAGCTAATAAAAAAGTAACTCATACGCAAGATGTTTTGGTTGAGTTATTAAAGAAAAAATTTCCTAATAGAATTAATCATTATAAATATGAATGTCATTTACGAAAATTTTCAAGCCTGGAAGAAACTCAAAGAACGAGGATGTTTCTATATGCTTCAATCGCTTTTTCTATTTGTAATTACTATGATAAGCACAGTTTTAATGTTTATGAAAATGGCATTACAAGTATCAATTTACCGAAACAAGGCGATATCATGAATGCAAGGGCTAGTCGGACAACTCATCCAAAGACAATAGGCTTAATGCAAGCTTTTCTTCAATGTTTTGATAATACATTTACAATAAAAAATCCATTTATAATGAAAACAAAAAAGGATGTAGTTAATATTTTTAAGGAAACGCATGAATTAAATATGATTGAAAATGCTGTATCCTGTAGTTCAACACGAAATAAACCAGGTGGCGCCTCACATTGTGGTTATTGTTCACAATGTATTGATAGAAGGTTTGCAATGTTTTCTGCTGAGCTAGAGGCATATGATGAAGGTGTATATGCGGAAGATTTTATAAACCATATTCCTGATTCTGAGACAAAGCAAAGATTGTATGGTACTCTTCGCCTGGCCTGTATGGAAGGTATTAGAAATCAAGCAGATTTTCGGGAAAAGTTCTTAAATGAGCTCGATGATTTAATTGACTATATACCGGGAGACAACCCTGATGATAAGTTGTCAGACGTTTATGATCTTTTCTGTAGATATGGAGACTCTATTCTCTATGCTGCAAAGCGTATGCAAATGAAGTATGAAGATTTGTCAAGTCAAATCCCTAAAGATTCTCTTCTTGAAATGCTTGCAAGTCGTGCATATAAAAAAACACCCATAGAGCATAAGGTTATAGAGATTGATAACATATTGAAAAAAACAATACCCATATTATTTAAAAGAGAAGAACCCAAAAGTGAGAATGATCTAAATGATAAAGTTCAGGCTATCCTGATAAGCGAAAGTACTAAATTCGAGCGTGAATATCCGCCAATAAGATTTGGAATTACCACATATAATCCCGATCATTCACAACATGATTTGCTGATTGAAACTAAGTTTATTCGCAAAAATACAACACCTTCCGTTGCAACCAGTGGTATCGCTGAAGATATGACAAAAGTACCAAAAGCATACGGTTTATTATTTATTGTATATGACCCTGAAAGGCAAATAGATGATGATGATACCTTTATTAGAGATTTTGAAAATAGACGCGAGCGGTGTTATGTAAGAATATATCGCTAGGCTAATTAAAAATAAGGGGAATCTGGGTGGGAATAAGCTTCTAAGAAAGATAAAAGAATTGGATTTTTAAAATAAATTTATTGCAATGTTTCTTGCTGCTTGTATTGCTTCTTCTTGGGTTCTGTGAATTAATGTTACTCTTTGATTTTCCTCTCCACGCACAGCCCAGAATCCATCGTGTGGAACGACATGTTGATTTTTACCCATTATATCCCTCCTTTCTCAATATATAGTATTCATAGTAGCATTATAATACAATATGTTGGCAAAAACAAGCGTTTTAATTATTAATCCACAAATCCTTATGTATTTGCTTGAAGATTATAGAATTTAACAAATATTTCTGTCGTTGTTATTATGGAAGCTATGGCGGCTGGGAAGCCGGTGATTGCAACGGACGTGAGGGGAAACAGGGATTTAATTCAAGATGGCGTAAACGGTATATTGGTGCCGGTAAATGATGTTGATGGTACCGCAAGGGCTATTGTACGGTTAAGCCATGATGGAGAGCTAAGACGAAAAATGGGTCAGGAAGGCATGAGAATAATAAAAGATTTTTCGCTGTAAAATGTTTTGAAAGAGATGGATGAAATATATAAATCCTATTTGTATAAAGAAGTGATAAGATGAAGAATTCTTTAAAACGAATATTGCTGAAGACATGGCCGAAATTTGCAGTCGCTCTTGTCGGCGTTTTAATATATTTATTTGCAATCAGATTATCAAAAGATTTTAAGGGTTTGCTTGTGAATATTGCTGCCAGCCTTATTTCTATCCCCATCATTTTTATAGCGTATGATTTATGGAATGAAAAAATCCATAGGGCCTTGAATGAGAATGTATACAGGTATGCCGAAAATGAAATAAGCCAGGTGATGCTTGAGATAAGAAGATATATGGAAATGTTTTTAAAAGGATTCTGTGTGTATTTTGATGATGACGATATTGTAATTGATGATAGTGATCCCAATAATTACATTTTAAAAATGAAGGATACATCGAAAATATTATATGATGAAGACGGAGACCCGTATCAGTTAAAGTATCAGTTAGAGGATTATGATGAGGATGAAGATGATAGATTCGATATATATGGTCTAGAAAAGGACACAGTCGTACCGGTTATTGAAGAAGTTCAATATTTAGGATATCAGATTGTTGATATCGATTTAGAAGATATTGTTGAAAGTTTAAATGAATTACTGAAGAATTCCTTTATTATGGAGAGAATGGATGATGAAGAGGTCTCGGTAATAATTCATTTGTTAGAGGCTTCTAAGATGTTACAAACCTTTGTGGAAAGCCATAGAGATGACTTGTTTTTGCGTACTGATTTGAAGGTTAAAGGATTTGTATGTAAAGTATCTGAGCCAAAAGAATCTCCGATAGGCACAGTGAAGCTGTATTCTTTATCAGTCTATGAACAATTACTTGATGAAAAAATTCTGCCGAATGTTAAAGAAAGTGAATTATTATCGGTGTATGTTGTTAACCCGGATTATTATATTATTTTCGGTGATTTAATAACTGAAATACTTGAATGCATACGTGATTGGCGGAAAACCAGAGCCGGTGCAGTTGTTACAGATTACGAATCCGGTCGTATTGGGTATTTGTAAATATTGCGCACTTATTGGTTCCCATGTGGATGGAAGAATGCCAGGTGGTAGATCTGGCATGTATACAAACCAAATTTGGAAGGGAGTTTTGTGAAGGGTTAATTAATTCAATCTCATGGCATGGCTTTTATGATGAAAGAGGAGAAAACCACATGCGAAGAAGATATGAAGAAGAATATAGAAAATTTAGAAGACCAATAAAATCAATTGATACCGGACAACAAAAATAATATAATAAAAACGGGAGAATGAAACATGAACGACTGGCACAGCGATTTTTACGCCGCAATAAAAGAACTGTTCAAAGATGAAAACCTAAAAATAATACAGGAAGAATACCTATCAAAACAACCCTTGCGCATAGACGTAATCATCATAAAAAACCTGGGCAGCCATCAGATAAAAAAACAGATCGGAAAGATATTCAAAAAATACAACATCATAGAATATAAATCCCCCACAGATTACATATCCATCGATGACTACTTTAAAGGATTAAGCTACACATACCTGTACAAATCCACAATGAATGCTGAAGGAAAAACCAAAAAAGAAACAAACGACATAAACATTGAAGAAATGACCCTCAGCTTTGTATGCAACAAATTTCCGGAAAAACTCATATCATACCTGAAAAAACACGACAAAAAAATAGAAAAACCCGTAGACGGCATATATTATATAAAAGGCGAATGGACTCCTGTACAGATAATAGTCCAGAGCGAAATAAGAAATGTCGAAGAAAACTTTGCACTCATACTGCTGAGCGACAATGAATATTTTCAGGAAGCACTGAAAAAATACTTTCAAACCATACGAAATGAAAAAAATCTATCAGAGAAAAAGAGACTCCTGGAAGCAGCCTTCAGGAAAAACATAATAAAGGCAGTGGAGGTGTATAAAATGTATGAAGACATGGTAAATGAAGAAGTTCAGGAGTATGTGATAAAGACTCTGAAGCAGACAAAACTTAAAATTTATACCGAAAAGGAATTAAAAGAGAGAGAAGAAAAGTGTATAAAAGAAGGTATGGAAAAAGGAATAGAAAAAGGTTTAGAAGAGAAAACCAGAGAACTGGCCATAAAGCTGCTTAAAAAGAAGCTTCAAAATATTCCCGATGATGTTATAGAAACCATCAGCAAATTTAAAGACACCCAGAAAATCGAAAAAATGGTGGAGGATATTTTTAATATAAATCATGTAGATGATGTTAGAAAATATTTGAATTAAAAACTGATGACGCTGCCAATGTTGCCAGGGGGACGCCGGGTATCAAGGGGTGTAAAGGTTCTCTATGGTAGACGAGATTGGCATAATTTACTTTAAAGAATGAGGTATCAAGGGGACGGGATTGTTGATATTTTTAAGAGGTTACCTATTTATTAGCCTTATTCATGTAAGGCAATATTTTTTTCAAAAAAGGCTGGGATGGATGTGCAGGTTTGGAGAATTTAAGGTTATGGTGTGACATATCCTGCCAGTGAATGGGCATGAAGACGGCAGACCTTTTTAAATCATAAATGTAGTAGAGTTTTGATTATATTGATGTGGCTTTCAACCCTAAGGGGGGATAGAGAATTGGCAAAATATATATTAAAAAGAATATTTGATTTTTCTGCAGCATTGATTGGTCTATTTTTATTATCTCCGTTGATGCTTGTAATTGCTGTTTTAATATGGCTTACAATGGGGCCGCCGATAATTTTTAAACAAGCGAGGCCGGGATTGAATGGAAAGCTGTTTACCATGTATAAATTCAGGACCATGACGGATGTGAAAGATGAACGTGGGAATTTACTCCCCGATGAGAAGCGTTTAACCCCTCTGGGGAATTTTTTAAGACATTACAGTCTGGATGAACTTCCCGAATTATGGAACGTTATTAAAGGAGATATGAGCTTGGTAGGGCCGAGACCTCTTTTACCGGAGTACTTGCCCCTATATACGCCCGAACAGGCCCGCCGCCATGAAGTAAAACCCGGCATTACCGGCTGGGCGCAAATTAATGGCCGGAACGCCATAACATGGGAAGAGAAATTCAAACTTGATGTATGGTATGTGGATAATTGGAATCTGTGGTTGGATTTAAAAATTTTGTGGCTCACCATTGTTAAAGTGCTACATAGAGAAGGGATTTCTGCGAAAGGTTATGCTACTATGCCGAAATTTAGGGGAAGTGGAATACATGATTTTAAAGGATGATGGAATAGCGATAGTGGGAGCAGGTGGACACGCTAAAGTTGTAATATCTGCTATCGTAGAAGCCGGTATGCCGGTGAATGCTGTTTTTGATGATGATGAAAAAAAGTGGGGTAAGGAAATTTTAGGAATCCCTGTAATAGGCCCTTTGGAGTTGATAGGGCAAAAGAAAATCAAAAAAGCCGTGATAGCCATAGGAGATAATTCTGCAAGAAAAAATATTGCGGAACGACTGAATGCGTACTGTGAATGGATAACCGTGATACACCCCCATTCATATGTTCACCCCAGCGTAAAATTAGGTGAAGGCACTGTGGTTTTTGCCGGAGCTGTAATCCAACCAGAAACAGAAATAGGCAGGCATGCTATTGTAAATACGGGGGCTACAGTTGATCATGATTGTAAAATTGGAGACTATGTCCATATTGCGCCGGGGGTGCATATGGCAGGGAATGTGTCTATAGGAGAAGGGACTTTTCTTGGAATAGGGAGTTCGGTTATTAATAATGTTACTATAGGCAGTTGGGTTATAGTTGGAGCGGGAGGGGTAGTCATAAAAGATATACCGTCATATTCTAAAGTGGCAGGTGTACCGGTAAAATCATTAAAAATTACAAATAGTTAATTATTTCAGGAAGTGGGATATGTGAAAAACATTTTTCGAAAGATATTAATTATCATTTTAGATATCTGCATAATCAATATTTCGTTGTTCTACTCTTATGTTCTTAGATTTGACAATAAAATACCGCCACAATACGCCACACAGTTTCGAGAAACTTTTGTGATGGTCACCCTCATAACAATAACGAGTTTTTTCATCTTTAATTTATACGACCGTATCTGGCGATATGCCAGTATTAACGAATTGATTTCGATAGTGATGGCTACGTCTTTTGGAACCCTTGCTGTTCTGGGTTACACCTTTATGATAGGAAATACATATCCAAGAAGTATTTACATATTATACTGGCTGCTATTAACTGTTTTGACCGGCGGTATTCGATTTATTTTCAGGACTTATAACAGCCTGGCTCCGGGATTTAGAAAGATAGAAGGATATAAAAACGTTCTTGTTATCGGGGCCGGGGAAGCCGGGTCCATGGTGATAGGAGAGTTTATCAGGCATCCGGAACTCAAAATGAAACCCGTGGCCATCATAGACGATGATAGAAACAAGCATGGCTTAAGGATTCATGGGATAAGAGTTGAAGGTGGCCGCAAGCAAATTCCGGAGGTTGTTTTGAAAAAAAACATCCATGAAATTGTTATAGCCATGCCGTCTATTGACCGGCGGGAGATAAAAGAGATTATTAATATTTGCAGAAATACCGGGTGCAAATTAAAGATTTTACCGGGCGTGTATGAACTTCTTGATGGCAAGGTTAGCGTAAAAAGACTGAGGGATGTGAAAATAGAAGACCTGCTGGGCAGAGAACCGGTAAAGGTAAACCTTGAGGAGATTTCGGGCTATATAAAGGATAAAGTGGTGCTGGTAACCGGCGGAGGAGGTTCTATAGGATCGGAGCTTTGCAGGCAAATAGCCGGTTTTGGGCCGAGAGAGCTTTTGATTTTCGATATAAACGAGAACAATGTGTATGACCTGGAGTTTGATTTAAAAACTCTGTTTCCGAATCTAAAATATACTGCGTTAATTGGCAGCATCAGAGATAGGGGGAGATTGGAATACATATGTGAAAAATACAGACCGCAGGTTGTTTTTCATGCGGCGGCCCATAAACATGTACCGCTGATGGAGCTAAATGCTACAGAGGCTATTAAGAACAATGTCTTCGGAACCCTAAATGTGGCGGAAGTTTCAGATAAATATAATGTGGAAAGATTTATTTTAATTTCTACGGATAAGGCCGTCAACCCCACCAACATCATGGGGGCTTCCAAGCGGATCGCGGAAATAGTCATTCAAATGATGTCCATGAAAAGTGAGACTATTTTTGCGGCGGTGAGATTCGGCAATGTCCTTGGAAGTCGGGGAAGTGTTGTCCCGCTCTTTAAACGACAGATAGAAGAGGGAGGGCCCGTTACGGTAACCCATCCCGATGTAACCAGGTATTTTATGACCATTCCAGAAGCTGTACAACTGGTTATTCAGGCCGGGGCCCTGGCCAGAGGTGGAGAAATTTTTGTTCTGGATATGGGGGAGCCCGTAAAGATAGTCGATCTTGCGCGGGATATGATCCGCCTGTCAGGACTCGAGCCAGATGTTGACATAAAAATAGAGTTTATCGGATTGAGGCCCGGCGAAAAACTTTTTGAAGAGATACTGTTAAATGAAGAAGGCGTTACCGCAACGAAATATAAAAAGATATTTATAGCTAAGCCAACTTTTACAGATGTAAGTACCTTTGAAAGAGAAATTAAAAACCTGAATGAAGTATTGTTCGGTTCCGGCGGTGATCTGGAAAGTGTCATAAAAAAGCTGGTTCCCACATACGTAAAAAGTGAAAAAAAGATAAAATCTAATGCATGATAGAGATGCGCATGGGAGGCTGTGCTGATGAAAATTCCACTTGCAAGACCCGATATATCGGAAAGGGAGATAGATGCGGTAGCGGAAGTTTTAAGGAGCGGCATTTTGAGCATTGGGCCCAAAATAGAAGAATTTGAAAAAGAATTTGCAAGTTACATAGGAGTCAAACACGCTATCGGAGTAAACAGCGGTACCAGCGGTCTTCATCTTCTTATTAAGTCTTTTAATATAGCCGAAGGAGATGAGGTCATAACTACTCCGTTTAGCTTTATTGCATCATCCAACTGCATTTTGTTTGAAAGAGCAAGGCCTGTTTTTGTAGATATAGACCCGCTGACATTAAATATGGACATAGGTCAGATAGAATCGAAAGTAACGGAGAAGACAAGAGCAATTCTGGCCGTGGACGCTTTTGGACAGCCTGTGGATATCATGGCATTGCGAAAAATCGCCCAAAAATACGGATTGAAGTTGATAGAAGATTCCTGCGAAGCCGTGGGTTCCGAATACGACGGCATAAAAGCGGGAAGCATGGCGGATGGGTCGGTGTTCGCCTTTTATCCGAACAAACAGATGACCACCGCCGAAGGCGGGATGATTGTTACCAATGACGATGAAGTGGCGAATTTGTGCAGGAGTTATAGAAGCCAGGGCAGGGCTGTGACGGGACTGTGGCTGGAGCATGAGAGGCTGGGTTACAATTACAGGATGAGCGAACTTCATGCCGCCCTGGGGCTTGTCCAGCTGGAAAGGCTCGATGAGTTTATACGAAAGCGGGCTGTGGTGGCGGAAAAATACAATCAGAAGTTCAAAGACGTTGAAGGGGTAAGGGTGCCTTATATAGATAAAAAGGTCACCAGAATGAGCTGGTTTGTATATGTGATACAGCTCGATCATCACATAGACAGGAATAGAGTCATGAAGCATTTACTGGACAGCGGCATCGGCTGCCGGCCTTATTTTACTCCCATCCACCTGCAGCCTTTTTACAGAGAAATGTTCGGCTACAAACCCGGCGATTTCCCAGTGACGGAGCGTGTCGCCTCCTCCACAATCTCCCTCCCCTTTCACAACAACCTCTCCGATGAAGAAATAAACTACGTGGTGGAAAAAGTGAGGGAAGGGATAGAGAAATTCGGGGGGTGAGGAAATAATTTTATGCGTATAAGTCAGTCAAGGGACCTATTCTTTTTGCCGAGAGAGTTTTGAACGAATTGGAAAAAAACCTGTCCCTAGGGCGGACCTGGCAGAGGGATGATTTATTTCATAAAAAGCCGTTTTTTTTTTGATAGATTTTGTTGAAAGCTACAGATACGATCTTCTTAAAGCTAAGTATCACATAGATCGCAAATTTTAAGGTGATCTGGATAAGGGGTTCAATGCCTTACTAATGCTCTGAATAGTCCCTTTAAAGATGAATCTTATGCAGTAAAGGCATCCGTATATAATCAATATGGCCGCATAAGATTTGCGCAAAGGAATTATTATGATGCATGTTACTTTTATAGAAAAAGTGCCGATTTGGCCAAAAAATCCTTGAATAAGAAATTAATACATATTGCATATTCAAATCTTATTCATTCATATTTTTTAAATGGAGAAAAACAAAATGGGCTTAACTGTTTGAAAGAATATGAAAACTTGATAGATAATGAAAATCTAAACGAACGTTCCGAAGAAGACCGCATAGCATAAACCTTACGCCAAGCCTTAGAATCCCTGGGAGTTCTGGTAAAAAGCCTTAAATCATCCTGAGGCTTAGTATAAACCGTACGCCCATAGAAAGAATCAGAACAAGGGCAATCACAAAAAATACTTTTTCTCAAACGTCTACTGCCAGCTTTCAAAGGACAGCGCCACTTCAAACGACTGCGCCTTTTTTTAAAACCACAAAAACACATAGCATAACCTTTGGGGCAAATAGGAATACCATACTCATTAACGTTGATCGAAGGCAAATCCTTAAAATTGCCCTTGCCCTTAGAATTAAGATCAATAAAAGGCTCAATACCCCAAAACTCACAAAGCCCCAAGAAGCCTCAGGATCCGAAAAACGACGCTTACAATCACAAACCTTAACACCATGTGGGCTGGATCCCGTCCTCAAAGAAGAACCATCACCCGACAAAACAAGGTTCAAAGGATCCGGGATCAGGCCCATATGGACAGAAACATCCACAAAACAGCGGGCAAAAATCTCCTGAATTAACCTTTCAGCCCGCAGGGGGAAAGGCACTCTACCATCCATAAACCTTTTACACAACTTACCTACAACCCCCGGATGTTTAACAGGCTGCTTAGAACCTGCTTTGAGCTTCTTTTTAGGCTTTTTAATAGGAGACCTTAACTTAAACCTTCTTTCAATCCTGGTCTTCCTATCCTCAAGCCAGAGCCTATCAAAAAAATCATAAAACGTCCCCACACCGGGCGTATTATGAGGCTCAAAGCCGGACAAAACAGCCAAAATATCATCCGAGCGAAGAACTTCAACCCACTTAGTAACACTATGATACCCAAGATCCAACATCAACACCAAAGACCTTAAAATACACACAGGATCATACAAAACAGGCCGGCCCATAGAAGAAGAAAAACATTTGTACAACAAAGGAACAGCAGGGTCCAGATTCAAAAACCAACCCTTTGACAAAGACCTGGAGAAAGACCTAAGCCTATCTTGCTCCAGAGCCCATAACAGAGGAATCCTCTGCCGTAAAAACAGTTGAAACTCCAGATGAGAAGAACATTTGATAAGCATAAAAATATCACCCTCATATATTAGAAGTAATGGTAAAAAATACCATCCACTTCAATTATGGGGGCGATCCGAAAAAGTCAAGTATGATTACAAGCGGATATTCATGAATAACACATATATATTCATAAAATCTCTTGAAATCAATAATTATCAGCTATTTTGGCAACGGAGAATTAAGTGGAGGTAAAAAAATAATAGCCCTCTTGAGAGGGCTTGAGAATGAAGGAAACTGAGTTTCCGAAAATCTACTAATAAAATAATAGGAGATGTGTTTTATGAATATTTTAGAAATTGAAGTTGATGGTTTATATGATTTGTATAGTTATAAAATTCCATTTTATAATGATGAAGGTATTACCATAATATATGGGCCAAATGGATATGGTAAAACAACCATTTTAAAATTAATTAAAGATATAATAAATGGGAATATAACTGAAATCAATTTTATTTTATTTAAAAGGTTTAAGATATTATTTGACAATAATTTCTATATAGAAGTAATAAAACAAAATAATGAGCGAAATAATATGATTTACAAAATAAATGATCATGTATTCGAAAATGAATTAAATAAATATCAAAAAGAAAATATTAATGATTTTCATATACCTGTGAGTGTTATTAGCGAATATATACCATATTTGAAAAGAGTAGGACCGAGATTTTGGATTGATATTAGGACTAATCAAAGATTGAGTTATGATGAAATAATTGATACATATTCGGATTTATTCTTTATAAATAAAGAATTATATGATGTTTTATCTGAAATAAGAAAAGAAATATCTGTACATTTCATTGAAGCGAATAGATTATTTAAACCGGAAGTAATTACAGATAATGTATATGATTATTATAGGAAAGAAAATGTTATTTTGCCTGCTGTTTTAACTTACTCGAAAGAATTAGTTAAGATAATTGAAAATAAATTAGCGCAATCAAGCGCTTATACGCAGGAGTTAGATAGAACATTTCCTAGAAGATTAATACAAATTATGACGTCTAAAAACAAAGATATGATTTTATCAAAAGAAGAAATAAACAAAGAATTAGTTAAGTTAGAAAATAAAAGAAAAGATTTAATCGAAGTAGGTCTTTTGAAACCAGGTAACGATGTAAATGTGGAGCCTACTGGTGAAATTGATGAACATACAATAAAAGTTCTTTCTTTATATATTAAAGATACACAAAATAAATTAAATTTTTTCAATGATGTTGAAAAAAAGATAAATTTAATGACAAGTATAATAAATAAAAGATTTTTAAATAAAACAATGAAAATTGATATAGAAAAAGGTGGATTTATTTTTGAATTACCAGATAATAAATATTTAACAGCCGAAAAACTTTCATCTGGTGAGCAGAATGAATTGGTACTTATTTATGAACTTTTGTTCAAATCAAAACCTAATTCAATAATATTAATCGATGAACCTGAAATATCATTACATATTGCTTGGCAGCATGAGTTTCTTGACGATATGATTAAAATTTCTAAATTGATTGGCATCAAAATGTTAATAGCAACACATTCTCCTGATATTATTAATGGCAGATGGGATATAGCTGTGGGATTGGGGGATAATTTTGATGCGTGATCTAGTAGATGGAAAGAGAGTGTTTTCAGTAATATTAATGTATCGACCATTATTTAAGAAGATGTGTTACATAATAGTTGAGGGAATTACTGATAAAAGATTTTATAGTAAGTTTGTTGATAATGAAAAATGTAAAATTATTGTTGCAGATAATAAAAATAATGTAATAGAAGCTGTTAAAATAGCTAATAAAGTCAATTTTAAAGGTATAGTTGGAATAGTAGATAAAGACTTTGACGGGTTAATGAATAATTTTAACAACATAAAAAATCTTTATAAAACAGATGATCATGATATAGAAAATATGATGTTTAAATCGCGAGCTTTTGATGATGTATTAAAAGAATATGTTGATGAAAATAAGTTAACTAATTTTGTTGTTAAAACAGTTACAGATTTAAAAAACATTATAATAAAAAATGGAATAATCATTGGATGCTTGAGATTTTATTCATTATTAAATGATATTTGGCTTAATTTTGAATATATAAAATATGATGATATAATAAATAAAGATAATTTTACTTTAGATATAGATAAACTTATTAATTATATTTTGAATAACTCTAAGAATATAACAAAACCGGTGGAAGAAATAAGAAAAAGCTTAGATGAATTACTAGCAAAAAATTATAATCCGTATGATATTTGTTGTGGCCACGATTTGATTTATTTATTATATTTAGTCTTAAAATATAAAATTGGAGGTTATAATATAAAAAGTCTTACTAGTGGGGGATTAGAAGGTAGTTTTAGATTAGCATATAATATTAATTATTTTAAAGAAACAACTTTATATAATTCTTTACTAGAATGGGCAAGAAATAATATGTCGTTTAATATATTTCCTGCTGAAGAATATACAAGTCCTCCTATGATTGCCAGTTAAGTCCATATAATAATGTAAAAAGGGGTTGAGCCACCCCTATCCCTCTGGTTAGAATTAAAAATTGCCAACAAAAAAGCTAACTGGAGGGATGAGATATAGCTCAATTCTAATTGGGGCATTGATTATGAAACAGGACGAAAAATGGACTTCTGATAAAATACTTGGATATGGACGAATACTTTAAATGGCAAAAAGAAAACTCGAAAAAATGAAGAGAAAAAGTGGTTTCGATAAGTTAAACTTTTAAACTTTTATCACCTTATTCTAGCCAGAGAGAATTTTACACAAAAAATTGGAGTTGATCGATTGCCATAGCGAGGTATTGAATTTTTGGCATTACCTTGATCTCATCAAGACAAAACCTTCAATTCCAGGCGGGTAAAATCAACTCTGCCTGATTATTATCATAATTCCCCTTCGAAAAGTATAAATTATTATAAAAGAGAAATAATTTTAGTGATGACAAGAGAGGGGAATTATGGTAATATGGAAATAAATTTAGCATCTTTGAAGGATTATTTTGGTTGTTGGAGAATTGTATATATTATAGGAGATGATAGTATGAACAATATATTTGAAAAAGAATATAGCAGTGATCCGGTGGTTGAAATTTATTCGAAATGCCTTGAGAAATATAATACTGGAATAGAATACTATGAAGGAAAACCGGTGTATTATTTTATCGTTCGTGAATTTTATAGTTTTTTGCTGAAAGAATTGAATCGGCTGGAAAGCTATATAATGAAAAAATGTGCGGAGGTTAATAATGAATATTTGCTAGCGAGAATAAAATCTTTTAAAGATAAATTTGATTTTGATGCATTTTACGAGAAAAATCTTGAAACGCTTTTAATGGTGTTGAACGAATATTCAATGGAAAAATTATCAAAAATAATTAGACTGATGAAGAAAGAATATAACATATATTATAAAATGAAGATGGATTATGATATTCTCAATGAGATGATTGATTGGATTGAAGATAGTCTTTTTATTTTAAAAAAATATATAGAGAAACTTGCCTCAAGTCAAGAAATAACATATGAGGAAACGATTTATATTAATAATGAAAAAAATAATAGAAGTGATTATCCAAATATTCCCTATGCTGCATAAAGGGGTGCTTTTTTTGGATAAAGAAAAATATAATGAGCTTGTTAAATGTATTGAATTGAATCGTATAATACTTTGTAAGTTAAATTGTGAGATAAATGTTGATATATTAGAAGAAAAATTTGAACGAGCAAAAGTGAACTTTAACCCTGAGTTTAATCTTAAAAAGAAGGAAAAAAATAGACTGTATGCTGAAGCTATATTTGATGTAAATGTAATTGAAGAAAAAAATCAAAAAATGGTTTTTAACATCAATGTATCTTTTTTATTGATTTATAATTATAAAGAAGAATGCGAGGATAGTGTTTTGAACGAGTTCGTAAAGAGAAATGTTCCTCTTAATGCATGGCCATATGGACGTGAAATAATTAGTTCAATTACAGCTAGAATGGGTTTACCCCCTCTTAATATTGGTCTGTATAAAGTTTATTAAATTTATGTTTGGATGGGGTCAAATGTACTGGGAATTTAACGGACAGGAATTTAATGAACAATCTTGCAGAGATTCTATTATTTGTAAATTAGGCAATTTTTTAATATCTAAGCCTGATTTTTTTTATTTTGTTGGAGATGTATTAATTACATGTAAAAAACATAATCCAAATAACCAGTATTATGATGCAGAAAAAATAAAATTGAAATTGGCTCAAATAGTTTTGGCAGATAATTCTATAAAGAGGGCTGAAGTTAAATATTTTTATAGTCTTTTCAATGAATATCTTAATAATAATAAAATCAAAAAGGGAGAATTACTGGATTATATAATTTATAAAATTGGCCCTTTTAATATAGTGGCTGATAATGTTATAAAAAAAAGGAACTGCAAAATTAATATAGAAAATAAATTACATTCGGAAAAAGATTTCGACGTTGTATTTTACTCATATAATTCAAATGAGATACTTTCTGCTGAAATAATAGAGTGTAAATTAGATTTAATGACATTTATCCACAATCCTCCAAGTAACAAATATTCATTTTCCAGAAATGCTGAGGAAAAGTTGGAACTCATGAAATTAATTAAATTAAATAAAAGGGAAAATGATATTATTTTATTTTATCTGGCTACATTAAGAAAAAACATTGAAAGTTGTAATGAAATTCTGAGAAACAAAGGGTTTGATTTTATTGAAATATTAAATGGTGACAGTTTGAATATGTTATTGAAAATGTTCGTCAAAACAAGGAATTTATGATCGTGGAAAATGAGCGAACTCCACGCTGCTCTGGGTCTGGTCCAGCTGGAAAGGCTCGATGAGTTTATACGGAAGCGGGCGCTTGTTGCGGAAACTGTATATGTAATACAGCTCGATCATCACATAGACAGGAACAGAGTCATGAAGCATTTGCTGGACAGCGGCATCGGCTGCCGGCCTTATTTTACTCCCATCCACAGCCTTTTTACAGAGAAATGTTCGGCTACAAACCCGGCGATTTCCCAGTGACGGAGCGTGTCGCCTCCTCCACAATCTCCCTCCCCTTTCACAACAACCTCTCCGATGAAGAAATAAACTACGTGGTGGAAAAAGTGAGGGAAGGGATAGGGAAGTTCGGGGGGTGAGGGAGGTAACATTTTGTAATTGAATCAGGTGCATAACGTGAAAAGGGCTAAAGAATATAGGTTTATAAAAATTGTAAAAAACAATAAATGTTTAATTCGTATAAAGTTAAACCAGACCCCTAAGAGGTATAATACAAACAAAGGGGAAGTAGATATAATCATTGATGCAAAAAGCAAATTATTCTTCGAACTGGCATGTATACAAACCAAATTTGGAAGAAAGTTTTGTGAAGGGTTAATTAATTCAATCTCATGGCATGGCTTTTATGATGAAAGAGGAGAAAACATAAAACCACCCGTAATAAATTTTAAACATAACAATGACAAAGTTTGGTGTTACAGGCATACAGGCACAATTAATCAAAGAAATATTTTTTTATTTCCTATATGCAGTTTCTATATTCCAGGACAGATGGAAATGAATGGAGTACCTGATGTCCAGATAAATGCTTTTGATTATATCGTGGAAATTGATAATCGTGATAATGCAAGGATAGATTTTTTTGTTCTGCCAAAAGGTGTTACGTTCAGAGATTTTTTATCTAACTTCAGCATTTCAGTACTTTATCTAATTTCTGATATTACCGTTTTTAATAAAAATTTAAATGGAGAGCTGAATTTCTTACCGGCATCGGAAGATAATATTTTACTGGAATCAACCCGGTTAGGGGAATGGGATATTTTTTTGCGCACTATTTATACGGAAACAACGAGAGAACCAGAATTATGCGGCAAATTCGGTATTTTGTTTCATGATCCTGACAATACCATTGATATGTTGTTAGATAGATTCATTGGGTATCCTGATGATAATGGTGGCATTATAACTGATTACATGCGAAAAAGATATGAAGAAGAATATAGAAAATTTAGAAGACCAATAAAATCAATTGATACCGGACAACCAAAATAATATAATAAAAACGGGAGAATGAAACATGAACGACTGGCATAGCGATTTTTACGCTGCAATAAAAGAGCTGTTCAAAGACGAAAACCTAAAAATAATACAGGAAGAATACTTATCAAAAGAACCCTTGCGCATAGACGTAATCATCATAAAAAACCTGGACAGCCATCAGATAAAAAAGCAGGTTGGAAGAATATTCAAAAAATACAACATCATAGAATATAAATCCCCCACAGATTACATATCCATCGACGACTACTTTAAAGGATTAAGCTACACATACCTGTACAAATCCACAATGAACGCAGATGGAAAAACCAAAAAAGAAACAAACGACATAAACATAGAAGAAATGACCCTCAGCTTTGTATGCAACAGATATCCCGAGAAACTCATATCATACCTGAAAAAACACGACAAACAAATACAAAAACCCGTGGAAGGTATATACTATATAAAAGGCGAATGGACTCCTGTACAGATAATAGTCCAGAGCGAAATAAGAAATGTCGAAGAAAACTTCGCTCTAATGCTACTGAGCGACAATGAATATTTTCAGGAAGCACTGAAAAAATACTTTCAAACCATCCAAAATGAAAAAAATCTATCAGAGAAAAAGAGACTCCTGGAAGCAGCCTTCAGGAAAAACATAATAAAGGCGGTGGAGGTGTATAAAATGTATGAAGACATGGTAAACGAAGAAGTTCAGGAATATGTGATAAAGACTCTGAAGCAGACCAAGCTTAAAATTTATACCGAGCAAGAATTAAAAGAGGTAGAAGAAAAGAGCAAAAAAGAGGGGATGGAACAAGGGATAGAAAAAGGGATAGAGAAAGGTATAGAGAAGAAAACCAGGGAGCTGGCTGTAAAGCTGCTTAAAAAGAAGCTTTCAAATATTCCAGATGATATTATAGAAATCATCGATAAATCAAAAGACACCCAGAAAATCGAAAAAATGGTAGAGGATATTTTTAATATAAACAGCATAGAAGATGCGAGAAAGTATCTGAATTAAAAACTGATGCCCCTGCCGATATTGCCAATGGGACGCCGGTCCCTCCCCTTTCACAACAACCTCTCCGATGAAAAAATAGACTACGTGGTAGAAAAGGTGAGGGAAGGTATAGAGAAGTTCGGGTATGAGGGAGCAGGGAATGCCATTGGCCGGGTTTAACCGTTAGAAGTTTTAGCTGTCTGTTTTCTAAAATAATGGATTGCCAGGAACATCAATGCTCCGGCTGAATCCAGAATCACATCCCGTATGGATGCGCTTCTGCCCGGAACGAAAGCCTGATGCCATTCATCGGATAGGGCGTAAAGTCTGGTAAAACCCCATGCCAGAAAATATGCATGGCGGGCGGGGTTTATCGCACGCCGGAAAAGGAGAGCCAGTATACCGAAGACCATAAGATGGGCGTACTTGCGGATTATGACGTTAACCATTTCTACCCCATTGTAAGGCAGGCTTGTATTTTCGGCAATAATTTTAGCGGTGTTATCTCCGGTAGCCATGGGAGACGCCGTAAACCAAAAAATTATAATACACCAGATGATTACCGTCAGCCATTTAAACCATCTTATTTTCAAAATCATTCACCCGTATATATTTTAACAGAAAATTCGACTTTGTAATCATAAATTCTTTAAATTAAAATAAATCAGCCGCGCAAAAAGCGCGGCTTTTTCATGTCCGATTGATAATTTAGCATGATATCAATTATAGGCATTTTGTATCCTTTTCAATTTTAGAAAGAATCGTTTTTATCTCTTTCCTTTACTTCTTCATTTATAATTTCTATTATTTTAATAATCCGATGGACGGAGTCAGGACTTAATTTTTCAGTTTCTTTGAGAAGCTGTTGAAGATCCTTGCGTCGAGATATTACAGTGTAATAATGATTTAGATTTTGGTTATCGGTGTTAATATTATTTTCATTTTTAATATTAACAGAATTTTCCAGTAAATAATCTATACTACAATTCAACACTTCAGCCAGCTTTATTAAAGTAGAATATGGCGGTTCCTTTCCTTTGGTTTCATATCCGGCTATGGTGGCACGGCTCACTCCTATCCTTTCAGCCAATTCTTTTTGGGTCATTTTTCGCTCATTTCTTAGCTTCTTTAATTTTTCTCCAAAATTCATTTTCATTTGAACCCCCGATATGTATACGATTGCTCAGTATTACGTGTTTTAATGCTATGCATTTTATGTTTCTAGGCATCACAAATATGTAAAATAATTCTTGACAATGTTCCCAAAAGACACTATAATATAATTAGCGATGTTCCCATAAGGAACATTTTGGGTTTTTTATTTTAATTCGACTAAAAAGAAAGGAGGATACAAAAAAATTAATTTTTGTTAATTTAACAAAAGATCAAAGAATCATATTAGTTTTCAACACACTGCTACAAAATCATTTTATCATTTCCTGCAATGATTGTAAATTTTATGAAACTGGTTTTTATGGTTGTTTAATTTATGATGTGCTGGTGCGATATTCTTGCCGCAAATCTGGGCTAAAAAGACAGGTAAAGGGTGAAAAAGGAGCATTTGTAGGAGGTGAAATCGTGCCGGGCGTTCTTCTGGTATCGCACGGAAATCTGGCACAGGAGCTTTTGAAAACGGTGGAGATGATAATGGGACCGCAGGATGGAGTAGAGGCTGTGGGGCTATATCCGGGCGAAGGGATGGAATTTTTTCGGGACAGGGTCAGCCGGGCCATATCAAAAATAAATGATGGGCGGGGTGTCCTGATTTTCGCCGATCTGTTCGGGGGGACCCCGTTTAATTCATGCGTCAGCCTGGTGACCGATAAAGGGTTTAAGACTCCTGTAGACATTGTGACAGGAATGAATCTGCCGATGGTTATTGAAGCGTGTACGTTCAAAAACATAAAAAATTTAACAGAGCTGGGCGAAGCTGTAAAGGCAGTGGTAACATCCGGTGTAAAGTTTTTTTCCGATTTGCTTCCGGATGAGTCCAGGCTTGCTTGAATGGAGGGAAGGTTCTTTGGTCGATATCCGGTTGGTGAGGATTGATGACCGGCTTATTCACGGTCAGATCACCTCTGCATGGATTTCGGATCTGGGGGTCGATACCATTGTGGTGGCTGACGATAGAACGGTAAAAGACGACCTGCAGAAGATGATGTTGAAAATGGCTACGCCGCCTAATATGAACTTAAAAATATTTGGTGTGGAGGAGGCGGCTTCGTACTTGAAAGACCCTGGAAATTCGGGCAGGGCGCTGGTCCTGGTGAAAGGTGCCATGCAGGCCCTTACTCTCATTGAAAAAGGAATTGCGGTCAAATACGTAAATGTCGGCAATCTCAGTATGGACCCGAAGAAAAAGAATATTTATAAGTCTATCTGGGTGGGGGAGGATGATATTGCACATTTTAAAAAAATAAATTCCTTAGGTATAGAACTGGAGGTGAGAGTCGTACCGAATGACAGGCCGATTCCACTTTTTTCACTGATAAAATAGAAGGAGGCAGGTTGCATGTTTTTGAAGGCATTGCTGGTGGCATTGTGGGTGACCTGGGGCCTTATTGACGAACAGACCTTTCAATTTCAGACGACCCGGCCAATAATAACGGGCCCGGTGGTGGGATTGATCCTCGGAGACGTTAAAACGGGCCTGCTGGTCGGGGCGACTGTGGAACTTATGTTCCTGGCTGTGGTTTTTGTGGGGACGGCTGTGCCGCCGGACCCGACGCTGAGTTCGGCCATTGCCACAGCCTTCGCCATACTGACCGGTAAGGGCGCCGATATTGCCGTGGCTACGGCTCTACCTGTGGCGTTGATCGGGCAGGTTGTGACCACCTTGCAATACACCGTTGTCAATGTATTTTTCCTGCATCGCGGGGATAAATATGCTGCCGAAGGGAATCTAAAAGGCCTGACATTGATGAATACGCTGCCTTTATTAATGAATTTCATCTTTTACGGTTTGCCCGCCTTTCTGGCGGTGTATTACGGCCCTACCTATGTTAAACCTTATATCGATATGATTCCCGATAAAGTGATTCAGGGGCTGGCGGCAGGTGGTGGAATGATCGGAGCGGTGGGGTTTGCCCTCCTGCTCAAGTCGATTAAGGCTCTTTATCTATGGCCCTACTTTGTGATAGGTTTTATAGCGTCGGCGTATTTAAAAATAAACATTCTGGGCATAGGCCTGCTGGCTGTTACCGCCGCGGCTTTGCACTCTCATTTTGCGGGAAAGAAAAATTACACGGAAGGCTCTGAAATGTAATGAGCGGAGGGATTGTATATGGGCGAGGGACAGACGACTGAAAGACTGAATAAAAAGGAACTGTGGAATATTTTCTTCAGGCAGATTTTTATCCGCAGTGCCCTGAATTTTGAGCGCCATCAGGCCATGGGTTTTGCAAATGCCATGATTCCCGTTATACGAAAGTATTACAAAACACAGCGGGAGCGGGCCGAGGTTTTAAAACGCCATATGGAGCTTTTTTTGACACAGCCCATGGTATCGGCCATTCCTATAGGAATTGCGGCGGCTATGGAGGAACGATATGCCACAAAGAAAGATATTGATCCCGAGAGCATAAACGCTGTAAAAACCGCATTGATGGGCCCTCTGGCTGCGCTTGGGGACAGTTTAATAAACGGCACGGCCCGGCCCATACTGGCCGGTTTTGCAGCAGCTCTGGCAATGAAGGGCAGTATTGTCGGTCCCATCATATTTTTAATCGGAATGACCATTATTACCCTGGGAGTTCGTTATTACGGTGTATTTAAAGGGTATGAGCATGGGGTCCGGATGGTGGCTGATCTGCAGGAGTCAGGCCTCATAGCCCGGTTGACGGAACTGGCGGGAGTGGCGGCTCTGGTTGTAATCGGCGGTTTTATCCCCCAGGTGGTCAATGTAAAAACAGTTGTTGCATACAAGGCCGGCGATACGGTGATAAAGCTGCAGGAGACGCTGGATGGCCTGATTCCCGGTATTCTTCCTCTGGGCATCACATTATTTATGTATTATCTTATGACAAGAAAAAGGATGTCTCCGGTAACGCTGATGCTTTTACTTATGTTGATTGGAGTTATAGGGGTTTATCTGAAAATACTGGCTTGACTTGGAGGGGCCGGTTGCCGGGCCCGTACAGCAAAAAACATCGGGAAGGAAGGTGGAAAAATGATTTTCGACTTTCATGTGCATCTGGGCACCACCAGCCGCGGGAAGAAATTTTCTGTAGATGACCTTATTGCAGCCATGAATTATTTCGGAATACAGAAAGCTGGTCTTTCGGTGCTGGCTGGTGTCAGCATGAAAGAGCAAAACGATGCAGTGGCAGAGGCCATGGGGAAATATCCCGATCGCATTGTGGGCTATGGTTACATAAACCCCAGGGACCCGCAGGCCATTGAAGAGGTTCACCGGTGCCTGAAGGATTTAAAGATGAAGGGGATAAAATTTCACTCATGGAAGCACGGCTATTACCCGGATAACTGCCTTCAATTACATGATGTGATAGATGCCATCGAGCCGTATAAAGTCCCCATCCTGACTCATACGGGCACCGCTTCGCTGAGCCTGCCGCAGCAGTGGGCAGCGGTGGCCGAAAAACATCCGAATGCGACCTTTGTTTTTGCACACATAGGATATTATGATTTCGGCTACGGATGTGTCGAATGTGCAAAGCGCCTGCCCAACGTATACGTCGAAACTTCCGGCCAGCATGAAATACCGGTGCTGGAAAAGGCACTTCAGGACCTGGGGCCCGAAAGGATTATTTTTGGTTCCGACTGGCCATATAAGTATATCGGCAGTGAAATGGAAAAGTTTAAATGCCTGAACCTGACCGAGGATAAAAGAAGAGCAATATTCTATGAAAATGCCAGAAAACTCTGGCGGCTGGAGGAGTGATAAATTTGAAAAACTTCCATGACTTATTTCCGCAGAGAAAAGTTGTTATTGGGATGGTCCATCTTAAACCGCTGCCGGGTTCTGCAGGGTTTGACGGCAATCTGAGGCAGGTTTACGAAAGCGCCCTGAAAGACTTAAAAGCTCTGGAGGCCGGCGGGGCCCACGGAGCGATAATAGAAAATTTTTCCGATTTACCCTATACTGCAGAAAATCCGCTGGAAACACTGCTTTCTATGACCGCCATTGTGGCGGAACTAAAACGTGAAGCATCCATACCCCTTGGTGTCAATTTTCAGTTCAACTGTGCCAGAGAGGAAATGGCGATATCCTATGTATGCGGGGCGGAATTCATAAGAGTAGAGGCGTTTGTGGAAAGCAGGATTGGACCTTTTGGAGTGACCTTCGCCCAGGCGCCGCAGCTCATGCGCTACCGGGCAAAACTTAAGGCGGAAACCCTGGTTTTTGCGGATATAAATGTAAAGCATACGTATCCTCTGGCTGCCCAGGACTTTTCAATGGATTTAAAAGAGGCAGTTTCAGCAGGGGCTAATGCTATAATAATAACAGGGGCGGAAACGGGACGGAACCCTTCTGCGGAAGATGTCAGGTCCGCAAAAAATCAGATCCCTGATGTTCCCCTGCTAGTCGGAAGCGGGGTAACCGTCGAAAATGCAGGTGAATTGATGGAATATGCGGACGGTGTCATCGTCGGTTCGTATATAAAAGAGGATGGCATAGTAAAGAGACCGGTAGACCCGGCGAGGGTCAGAATGCTGGTTGAAGAAATAAATAAAATCTGGTAGCCACACAGACTTAAAAGGTGCCATGCTGGAGCGGACCGCATTTTTGATATAGAGTCGCTGAGCGATCTCGACAGGTTCTTGAAGCAGTAAATAAACTCAGCCGCGCGATTAGCGCGGCTTTTTTCGTCAAATGCAATTAAGAAAGCGAAGACCTGAGCAACATAGGTTTTGCCTGAGAAGCTGAGGCAATAGAAGCCCTTTTTAAGCTTTTGAAGGAAAAGCAAAACCCCCTAGAAAATAAAAGAGGTCGGCCCGCCAGAGTTACTATAGGCTCAATTAAATAAAAAAATTCCATAATTAACTTATGCAGGAATTATTAAACACATGTTGAATATTTTAACATAAACTAAATGGTATGCTAGAACATAATCCGAAGCAAAAGCCCTGCGGACAAGATGGACCTGCCCAATAACGGAACAAAAACCCATTAATACTCCCTATCCCTGGGGGATAACCTCTAATTTGTCTTTCATGCGGTTTTTAGCTTGTTCTTCCAAGCGGGTTTGTATAGCCTTTTATGTCTAAATATATCTTACAAGGAGATGAATGCCATGACAGCTCCTCTATACAATACTTACTGGTACTCCAATTTTGGGTTGGCTAATTACCTTTTAACTCCTTCCTTGGGCTCTAACCGTTACCAACCTGTAACTCCGTTGGATATCGCTCAAAGAGCTTTATGGCTAAATAACTGGGCTCGCCAGCAGCCGTCAATATTGGCTACTACCTTAACCACCTTGGGTAACTATGCCCGGCAGCTTTGGGAGGCTTCTCAACCCCTGCAACTGAGTACCAGGAACAACGTTTTCCTGCAAAGGGCCGCTGCTTCGTCCGCTCCTAATTCCGTTACAGCCCAGGCTACGCCGGGAGCCACCCTGGCCACCTATACCATCACCATAGACCGAATCGCCACCGCCCAGCAAAACCTCGGTACGGCCCTGACGCACTGCAGTTGTCGGTCTGGCAGCAGGCAGCTATACATTTAATCTCCAGGCAGGCGGTAAAACTTACACCATATCCTTTACGGTTAACGCAGGGGATACTAACCAGACCGTACTTAACAATATGGCCAAGGCCATAAACGCCTCCGGAGCCCCGGTAGCAGCCAGCGTAGCCACCGATTCTACCGCCGGTACCAGCCGGCTGGTCATACAAGCCAAAAATACCGGCACCAGTAACGCCTTCACCTTAACCGACGTAACTGGCAACGCCGTCGTTTATACAGGGGCTAACACAGTTGCCGTAGCCGCTGCCAACGCTAGCTATACGATTAACGGGGTGCCCTACACTTCCGAAAACAATACCGTGTACCTGGACAACCGGAAAGTGAGCTTAAACCTTTTAGGGCCCGTGGCCAGTGCAGCGA
Source organism: Thermorhabdus hydrogeniformans (assembly GCF_049310025.1). Lineage (NCBI taxonomy): Bacteria > Bacillati > Bacillota > Clostridia > Thermosediminibacterales > Tepidanaerobacteraceae > Thermorhabdus > Thermorhabdus hydrogeniformans. The sequence continues at coordinate 95,119 of NZ_JBJYKD010000008.1, forward strand.
TTAGTGTCACCCCGGACACCCAGGCGATAAGTAACGCCATTAACAATTTCGTCGCTGCTTATAGCAACTTGATAACCTTTGCCTCCCAAAACGCTCAGTATATTAATCCCCTATTGCTTACCGGGTTAAAGCAAAGCTATACTTACCGGGCTGCTAACCTGGCTGCTATCGGCATTACTCAAAACCCCGCGGGCACCCTAACGATCAACCAAAACCTTCTTACCAGTGCCATCCAGAATAACTTAGGTTTGGTGGAAACTGCCTTTAGTGGCTCGAATGGCTTAGCCGTTATAGCTGGTCTGAAAGCTCAGCAGATCGCCACCAGCCCCTTAAATACCTTTGCTAATCTCTTGCCCCTGGACAGAAGGAATTATTTTCCCATTTATACTCTCTTCGGCGTGTTAAACACTTCCAGTCTATTGTCTTTGTTGTTGCCGCCGGGGCAGCTGTTCGACCGCTTTGTTTAGACGAGCCAGTGGCGTCCTGTTATCTTTAAAAAGTTTACAGGTAGCGAAATTGAAAAAATGAGATGCAATATCGTAAATGTTAATGGGCTTGCCTTTAGAAATTTTCTCAACATAACGGTTATTTTATCAGATGTGTTGTGATGACGGATGTAGATACCGATACAAAAATTGAAAACAGGGCTGACGAGCTTAGCTATTTTACCTACGTTTCAAAGCGAATTCGGAAAGGTTATAGTTAAAAAGCATAGAAGCGATATTGAAGTGGGGAAGATACTGGCCAGGCCGCGCAAATCAGATAATAATGTTACGGAATGCTGCGGATATTATTCAACAATACATAGTGCAAAGGGATTAGAAGCCACCTGTGTGCTGATGGTAGCGGATACCTCCAATATTTTGATGAAATGGTTGGAAACAGATAAGAAAAAATTACGGACAAAAAGTGATGAATACCGTCTTGGTTACGTGGGATTTAGCAGAGCAAGAGAATTATTATGTATAGGCTGCCTTGAGGAAATAACTGATAAACAAATTCAAATTCTTGAGAGGTTGAATGTTAAGATAGAATGAAGTGTGGTAGAAAAAGTGAGAGAAGGGATAAAGAAGTTCGGGGGATGAGGGAGCAGGGAATGCCATTGGCCTGGTTTAACCATTAGAAGTTTTAGCCAGGGGAGACGCCGTGAACCAAAAAATTATAATACACCAGATGATTACCGGCAGCCATTTAAACCATCTTATTTTCAAAATCCTTCACCCGTATATATTTTAACAGAAAATCCGACTTTGTAATCATAAATTCTTTAAATTAAAATAAATCGGCCGCGAAAAAAGCGCGGCTTTTTTTGCAGAGGACCATAATTATTTGGCTGGGTATCAGGGTTTTTCCGGCAAAAAAAATCCCGTTGACGGAATCTAGATAAGGTTATATAATAAAAGAGAACAAATGTTCTATAATATCAAATGCAACTTATTGAAAAACCATAACATAAATAGTAATATAAAAATACAGGGAGTTAAATAAATGGGGAACGGCGAGAAAAAAACCATACACTACGACAAAATCCTGAAAAACCTGTTTAACATCTCAAACAGACTTACGATATACGCCATAAACGCCCTTTTTAAAAAGAACTTTAAAGAAGACGCCAGGATAGAACAATTAAACCGGGAATACATAAGACTGGACAAAACCACCGCCATAGCCGACACCGTCTTGAGCATAGAAATAAACGAACAAAAAACAAAATACCACATAGAATTCCAGACCATTAACGACAGGACATTAATAATCCGCATGATAGATTACGGATTTAGAATCGCCATAGACGACCTGGACTACAGCAAAATAAAAGTAGATGAAGAAATAACCGTAGAATTCCCATCCCAAATCATCATATTTCTAAAACACAATAAGTCCATACCCGACGAACTAAACCTCACAATAAAAATGCCGTATACAGAACAGAAAATAAAATACATAGTACCTACTTTCAAAATCTGGGAACATGATCCGGACTATTATAAAAAACAAAAGCTCTACATCATGCTCCCACTGCGGATAATAAACCTAAGCGAAGAACTCGAAAACGTGAAGAAAAGAAAACTTCAGGAAGAAGAAAAAACAAAACTTCAAAACGAATACCGTAAGAAAATAACACAAGTAATAGAGAGCATAATAAAAGAATTAAAAGACGCCCTGATAATAAACGAGCTTATCATCGAAGAATGCAACAAAATACTTCTGGAACTTAGCACCTTGGCTGGCGAACTTTTTAGCGAAGAAGTAAAGGACATTGAGCAGGAGGTGAATGAAATGGCAAAGATGATAATCGACCCGGAGATATACAGAAGAGGTTTTGAAGAAGGCATGGAAAAAGGTAAAACCATTATAAATCAAGAATTATATAAAAAAGGATTGGAAGAAGGTATAGAAAAAGGTATAGAAAGAGGTATAGAAAAGGGCATTGAAAAAGGCATTGAAAAAGGATTGGAAAAAGGCATAGCTGAGACGGTGGTGAGATTGCTCTGCAAAAGACTTGGAGAACTGCCCGTTGAATACAAAGAAAGGATCCAGGGCCAGGATAGACCGACTCTTGAACTCATTGCGGACCATATTTTTGATATACAGTCGCTTAGCGATCTCGACAGGTTTTTGAAGCAGTGAATAAACTCAGCCGCGCAAAAAAAGCGCGGCTTTTTTCATGTCCGGTTGATAATTTAGCATGATATCAGTTACAGGCCATTTTGTATCTTTTCAACTTTAGAAAAAATGTTTTTACCTCTATCCTTTAATTCATGTAACAATTCCTGTTATAAATCATATTATATTATCAAAAGATAAAAAAAGGAGTGATTTTCAATGTCTGAACATACTGAATTGAATTCATTTTTTGACAAACTTAAAGAGGAGCTGTCCGAACAAAAGGACCCATCATTGGAAGGTGTGGAGTCTGCCATCAACAAAATGAAACACGAGGGAGACAAAAAAATCGGTATTGAGTTCGAGTGTGGAGATTGTTGCAAAAAAGTCATAAACGGGTCCCATTTATTCTTCCTCGGTAATTTCGCTATTCTTCTTCCTGAGCCGGGCGACTGCCTCTTCTTGAAAGTTATCAGCGGTGGTAAGATCGTTGATAAAGAGATCATGAAGAAAATCATAATTCCCGCAAACCGTATTTGTTCAATTGAAATCGATCCCGTGCAGGTAGATCCCTAACTTCAAAAACCGGACCTGGCATTAAACGACAAAGGTTGTTGACCTGGATCAGGTCAACAACCTTTGTATTTTTGATTCATGAAGCGAGCCGATCTTGAGCCAGACTTTCACCCGTCAAGCTATGGATACCGACCGGGGCGCTTCTGCCACCAGGCAGTAGCAAAATCCGAGAGATTCATGAACAAATAACTTTGACCAGGCGATGAAACAAAGAGGCATCCGAATAGTCCGTTATGCCGGTGACATCCTAATCTTCACCCGGACACCCCGACAAGCGGAACTGGGGTTTATCATCCACCCCAAGCATATAAACATCCACCCCAAGAAAAATAAAGGCCTTTAAAGAAACCATCCGCAATTTAGTTTCTAAATCAAAGAAATAAAATATTTTATAAAAAAAAGGAACTTTTACTTAAATTTTACGTCTAAACAGATAGAGAATAAAATCATGTCGGAGTCTTATAGTCAGTTTTTATCGAAAGGTCGGGTCGAATGAATAAAAAAGCTTTTTTATCGATTGCCGTAATATCTATAGCAGTTCTTTTTCTAGCGCTTAAAATTTCGATGCCTGATGGGCAACCTGTTTTTACTGTGGTCAATCAAGGTGTAATTAACGACACAACAAAACAAATTGATGAAAATAAGACGATAGACAACAATAAAAATAACAATTCTTTTTCGCATAGCGACAAAAAGCAAACAACCTCCGAACTTGTTCCCTACGATGGCCCCATAGAAAATATATTCTTTCATCCTTTAATTGCTTATCCTGAGCTAGCGTTTGACGGTGACCGCATCTCTAAAGGGTATGATGACTGGTTCGTTACCGTAAGTGAGTTCAAGAAAATCCTCGACGCACTTTATAAAAATAACTTCATTTTGGTGGACGTAAGATCTATTTTTGAGGAAAAGATAATGAATGGAAAAAGGAACCTGGTTGAAAAAACTTTGTTGCTTCCTCCGGGCAAAAAACCTATTATAATTTCAGTGGACGACCTCAACTATTACGAATACATGATTGAAAACGGAAATGTTTTTAAATTAATTTTGGATGAAAAAGGGGATGTTGCCACGTATTCCGTTTCTCCGGAGGGGCAGGTCATTGTCTCTCGTGACAATGAACTAATCCCCATCCTTGATAACTTTATAAAGGAGCATGAGGATTTCTCGCTTCATGGAGCAAAAGGTATTATTGCGCTTACGGGTTATCAAGGCATACTGGGCTACAGGACCAATAACGTCGACTCTGCGGATTATGAGAAACAAAAAGCTGAAGTCTTGCGGGTGGTTGAACGTTTGAAGGAAACCGGATGGGTCTTCGCTTCCCATAGTTACGGCCATCCTGATGTGAGAAAAATAAGCTACGAAAAGCTAAAAAGAGATACATTGAAGTGGAAGAATGAGGTTGAACCTTTGATAGGACAGACATCCATATATGTTTACCCTTATGGCAGCAACCTTTCTCCCGGTGATTCCAAGTTCAAGTTTTTAATGGAATCGGGATTCAATGTTTTTTACGGTGTGGGACCGAACCCCTATAAAAGGTTTGCCGGTAATTTTATAGAAATGGATAGAAGGCACATAGACGGTATTGCCCTGAAGACCCAAAGCGAAAAGCTTTTACCACTATTTGATGCCCGGGAAGTTATAGATAGCATAAGGCCTAAAAAGACTAAGCAAGGTAAGAAGTGATTCCAGCAGAACTGCATTACATGGGTTTTCTCCAGGGGGCTAATTATTTGCTTATAAACCAGCCTACTGTGGCCAGTATTATGGTTACTATAGTGCCTATAGACCAAATACGTAAATTCCCGATTTCTTGTTTTAGATCCCGGTTATCTTCCTTTATTTCGGCTCTAAGGTCGCTAATTTTTTGGTCAATTTCTTTTCTTAAATCTATCGTTTCCTTTCGTTGGTTGTCAAATCTTATATCAATGTTGTTTCTTAAATCACTGATCTCTTTTCTTATATCAGCTATATTTTGCGTTATATTAATGAACTGTTGGGATAAATAAAAATAGCCCATTTCCGTTATTTTAGGCTCTTTAGGTTCGTCCATTCCAGCAGCAACTTCTTTTGTTGGATCAACCATCGCCATCCACCTTCTCTCCTTTCTTTAGAATATTTTAACATTAACATCCTTAAACTGCAATATCTTCATCTAAGCACCGGCCGCCAAAGCCGCACCGCAGACGTTCCCGCAAGCCTCAAATGGGGATGTTGGTTACCACATCTTCTGCTGGAACCCATTGCTACAGGCTCAATAAAGGCAATGAAAACTAATACCGCGCCTCCAGTTCAAAGACCACCTAAAGAAAAAGCAGGTACTACGCAACCTCGCTGCTGGTATTGTTATGCCAATTATGAAAAAGAAACCGCCACCAAAAATTTTCAACAGCATGATCCTGATTCTGAGTTTTTGCTGAATAGAAAAATTAAAGTAATAAAAGAGTTAACAGAAGGCGAAAAAGAGAAGGAACCCCAGTTGAGTCTTTTTTAAATAAAATATCTTCAGATTATCTCCGAAGTAGGAAGCATAGCCCGGAATAGGTTTTTTCATTAATTTTGGATCAGAGTATCATGGATTCTTTGAAGAGCTAAGAATTATTCGTTTTGCTATTTAATAAATTATGTTAACTTTTTTATTGCTGCAAACATACTGCAGCTTTTTTTTATAGATGCTTTAACAAATGGGCAAGCTATAAAAAATATAAATTGAAAGGGGGATATATTGTGTCCGAACTGATAACCAACCGTGAATACCGTCTAAAGCTCTTGAAGGATGTGATAATGGACCTTCACAGGGGGAAAAGCGTTGACGAGGTAAAGGAGAGATTCCGGGAGGTGGTAAAAGACCTTTCCCACGATGAGGTGGCAGCCATGGAACAGGCCCTCATCCAGGAAGGCATGCCGGTGGAGGAGATCCAGCGAATGTGCGACGTCCACGCCTCCATATTTAAAGAAAGCCTGGAGAGCAAACCGGAACCCGAAATCACACCGGGTCATCCCCTTCACACATTTAAACTGGAAAATTCTGCCATAAACAGGCTTATTTCCGGGGAAATAATGCCCGCCATACAAGCGCTAAAAGCCGCCGGAGGCGGTGAAGAAAGACAGGCGTCCGCAAAGCTTTTGGAAAGTTTTAAACTCCTTATGGAAGTGGACCGGCACTATAAGCGGAAGGAAAATCTCCTCTTCCCTTACCTGGAAAAATACGGCATAACAGCGCCCCCCAAGGTCATGTGGGGGGTAGACGACGAGATAAGAGGCGCGCTGAAAGAGGCGGTAAACCTCCTCACAAATTACCAACCCGATAAAAAGGCAGAAGTTACGGAAAAGCTGGAAAAAGCCGTAAGCAGGGTGCAGGAAATGGTCTTTAAAGAAGAGAAAATCCTCTTTCCGATGGCCCTCCAGACCCTCACCCAGGATGAGTGGTATGAAATCTACAGGCAAAGCGACGAGATAGGCTACTGCCTCGTAAAGCCGGCCGGGGAGTGGCGGCCTCCGAGGATACCTCTGGAGGAAACGGGAAAAATCCCCGCCGGCGGCAAAACGGGCGACCTCTTGAAATTTGAAACCGGAACTCTTTCTCCCAAAGAAGTGGAGTTGATTTTCAATCACCTGCCCGTGGACATTACCTTTGTGGACAAAAATGACGTTGTAAAATACTTTTCCGCCGGGAAGGAACGGATCTTCACCCGGACGGCAGCGGTCATCGGCAGGACGGTGCAGAACTGCCACCCCCCGGCCAGCGTGCACGTGGTGGAAAGGCTCCTGCAGGACTTCAAAGAGGGTAAAAAAGACTCGGAGGAGTTCTGGATTAACTTCCAGGGGAAATTGGTGTACATCCGCTATTTCGCCGTGAGGGATGGGAAGGGCGATTATGCGGGAACGCTGGAAGTGACTCAGGAAATAGGCAGAATTAAAGAGCTGAAGGGAGAGAAAAGACTCATGGATTAAAATTGACCGCTCCGGCGGTCTTTTTATAAATCCCCCTTCCGGCGTGAGATCGGGCTCCGGTCAATATCTTTTTATGTCAATATCTTTTTATTGAAAAATATTGTCATTTTTGTATAATATATACGAACAAACGTTCCTTTACACTTGCCTTTACAAATACTCAAAAAATTAATATAATGGGGTTGAGGATATTGGAGCGGGAGAGAAGAAAATCCGGATATCCCCAAAATCCTGTTTTCACCCATAATGAGCAGAAAAGAAGACGTTAAAGAAATTACACAAAAAGCCATACAAATAATAAAGAAAATACCCGGGGACGGATATGAAAAAGACAAACTTATAGCGACCATAATAGTCCTGGTTGACAAACTGCTGGACAGAGAAACCCTTGACAAATTATGGGAGGAATTTAGAATGCTAAATGTGTTCAAGTATGCCGAAGAAAGAGGGAAACAGGAAGGTTTTCTTGAAGGTATGGAAAAAGGCTTGAGTCTCTAAGTGATCTCGATAGATTCTTGAAGCAGTGAAAAATAACCTCCATAATTAAATACCACTAAAGCGGGCATTTTAAGGGCTTTAAAGATGGAAAGCGCAGACATTGAAAATGCATTCGGGGCTGCACGAAGTGCGGCTCTTTTAATTTTATAAAACAGTCTTTGCTGCATACAGAGGAAAATAATGCTATACTATTTTATATACAAGATAAATCAAGAGGAGTGTGGCGAATGAAAATAAAGAAAGCCATTATCCCGGCGGCGGGGCTGGGGACAAGGTTTTTGCCCGCCACGAAGGCCCAGCCCAAAGAGATGCTGCCCATAGTAGACAAGCCCACCATCCAGTTTATAGTGGAGGAGGCCGTGAAATCGGGGATAGAGGAGATCCTGATAGTCACGGGCAGGAATAAGAGAGCCATAGAAGACCACTTCGACAAGTCGGTGGAACTGGAGCTGGAACTGAAAAAAAAGGGCAAGGAGGGCCTGCTCAGCCTGGTGGAAGACATCTCCAACATGGTGGACATCCACTACATAAGGCAGAAGGAGCCCAGGGGCCTGGGCCATGCCATTTACTGCGCCAGGACCTTCGTGGGGGACGAGCCCTTTGCCGTCCTGCTGGGCGACGATGTGATAGACGCCGAAGAGCCGGTGCTTAAGCAGATGATAAATATTTATGACAGGTACAACTGCTCCATCCTGGGAGTCCAGGAGGTCCCCGAAGACGATGTGAGCAAGTACGGCATAGTAAACATAAACCCCATTGAGGAGAAAGTATACAAAGTAAACGACCTGATAGAAAAGCCGTCAAAGAAACAGGCCCCCTCCCGCATGGGGATACTGGGCAGGTACATAATCACCCCCCGGATCTTCGAAATCCTGGAGCATACAAAACCCGGCGCCGGGGGAGAGATACAGCTCACCGACGCCCTGAAGGAGCTTTTGAACTACGAGGTTATCTACGCCTACAACTTTGAGGGAAGAAGATACGATGTGGGGGACAGGCTGGGTTATCTCATCGCCACGGTAGAATACGCCTTAAAAAGAGACGACCTGAGGGACGATTTCGCCGCCTATCTCATAGGCCTGATGAAAGAGAGATTTCCCGGCATGAGCGAAGCCGCGGCGGATCAGTCCGCCTGACGAAAATAGCAATCGGGCAAAAAGAGGGGGGGTTTTTATAATTATGGCAAGAATTTTGGTAACCGGCGGGGCAGGCTACATAGGAAGCCACGTAGTCAAGCTTTTGGGAGAAAAGGGCCAAAATGTCCTGGTATATGACAATCTTTCCACCGGCAGGAGAAGTTCAGTGCTCTACGGCAGCCTGGCGGAGGGAGATGTGCTGGACTTTGCGCGCTTAAAAGAAGTGATGTCGGCCTTCAGGCCCGATGCCGTCATGCACTTTGCGGCAAAGATAGTGGTGCCCGAGTCGGTGCAAAAACCGCTTTTATACTACGAAAACAACACCTGCGGCGCGGTCAATCTGCTCAAAGCCATGCGCGAGTGCGGCGTGAATAAATTCATTTTTTCTTCCACCGCGGCGGTTTACGGCCAGCCGGAAAAGATGCCCATCACCGAGGATATGCCGCTTGAACCCATAAATCCTTACGGCACGAGTAAGGTGATGGTGGAGAGAGTGCTCAAGGACCTTTCAACGGCGGAAGACTTCAGATATGTGTCCCTACGCTATTTTAACGTTGCCGGGGCGGACCCCGAAGCCAGAATAGGGGAGACCAAGCCCGACGCCACACACATAGTCACCATGTGCGTCAGGACCGCCTGCGGAAAAAGGGACAGGCTTTATGTCTACGGGACGGACTACCCCACCCCCGACGGCACATGCATAAGAGACTACATACATGTGATGGACCTGGCGGAAGCCCATAGGCTGGCACTGGAATACCTCCTTGCCGGCGGGAAAAGCGACGTCTTCAACTGCGGCTACGGCAGGGGCTTTTCGGTGATGGAAGTGGTGAATGAGGCGAAAAAAGTCACGGGAGTGGACTTCCGGGTGGAGTTGGCCGGCAGGAGAGCGGGCGACCCTCCTGTGCTGGTGGCGGATTCCGGCAAGATAAAAGAAAAACTTGGCTGGAAGCCCAAATACGACGACCTTGGCTTTATCATAAAGACCGCCTGGGAATGGGAGAAAAAGTGCACAAGAGGGAATTTTTAAATTACATTGATTGCGCACATGCCGTTGGTGCCGCCGTCAGGAGAGCCCAGAAAAAAATCCGTTTTGTTCGGGAACGCCAGGAATATTTTGACGTTTTAGGATTCATCATACCGCCGTATCACGGCTAGTCGTTAAAATGCGGTGGGTATTGCACCCCACCGCCTGATTTTGTAATTTTTTTAATGACATTTAAAGTTAAAAAATAGCTCCCGCTATTAGGATTAATATTAAGGAAACACCCCATCCGATGGTAGTGGGTATGGACCATGTCAGCGTTTGTTCCTTGACATTTTCTATCCCCAGGAGACGGTTAACCACCCAGAAATAACTGTCGTTAAAGTATGAATAAACCATTGCGCCGAGGGTAGCAGCCTGTGCGGCTATCAGAGGATTCACCGAAAGATTTGCCAGAATCGGCGCCGTAATTGATGCTGATGTAATCATAGCTACTGTGCCGCTTCCTTGTACAAGGCGGACAAGTGTTGAAACAAAAAAGGGCAACAGAACTGCCGGCATGGCCGTGCCTGCAATAAAATTTGCTATATAGGTTCCTGCTCCACTGTCCCTCAATACCTGTCCCAAAGCGCCTCCTGCACCGGTTACCAGAATTATTATACCTGCGGAACTGACGCCTTCTTCCATCCTTTTAATCACTTCATCCCGGGTAAGCCTTGGAGTTAAGCCGTATATGGCAATTATAAGACCAATTCCTACAGCGATTACGGGGTTGCCGAGAAATATAAGATATTGAGCCCATAGTTGCTTTAATTTAAGGGCGGACAAAACCGTATTGAAGATTATTAATATCACGGGTATGACAATCGGAGCAAAGGACGCGAAAGTTGAAGGAAGGTCAGGCCTTTCTCCTATGGGAATTTCCATAGACCCGGAAGGCTGAAATTCCGGACGTTCCCAACCGCTGCCGTCCTCTTTGGGAATCTGGTATATTTTTTTTCCGAGCCATTGGGCATAGAGTACCCCCGCCACCGTTACGGGGATTGCGAATAAAAGGCCTGCCAGTATCATGCTGCCCACATCCACCTTGAAAATACCTGCCACCGCCAGAGGCCCCGGGGTAGGCGGAACTGCATGATGGGTGGCCACGAGGCCGATGGCCAGAGCCACGCCCAGAGTCAATACGGACTTGCGGGTTTTCATGGAAAGGGCCTTTGCCAGGGGTGAAAGAATCACAAAACCCGAATCGCAGAAAATAGGTATGGATACCACATATCCGGTAGCTGCCAGGGCCCATTCTTCCTTGCCCCGGCCGAGGTATTTCAAGAAAGTGTAGGCCATGCGTTCCGCAGCGCCCGACACTTCCAGCAATCTTCCCATCATGACGCCAAAACCGATGACGATGCCGATACTGCTTAAGGTATTGCCAAAGCCTGTAGTTATTGATTTGGCCACATTGATGTCGCCGACAGACGGCGGCATACCGCCAATCAAGCCTGTGAGTGACGCCGCAATAATGAGGGCTGGGAAAGCATGGATTTTTGTCTTCAATATGAGATAGACCAGAACAGCCACACCAATAATAAGTCCCAGTATCATCTGAGCTCCGGGAGCGCCTGTCATAAGATCCTCTCCTTTACAACTTATTTTTGGGTTTTAACCGTAAAAGCATAATCTCCCGCCACCTTGATGGCTTCTTCCATACTCACCGAACTCGCGATCCCCTTTCCGGCGATATCAAAGGCGGTGCCGTGGTCCACCGATGTCCTTATGAAGGGAAGACCGGTGGTGACACTTACGGTCCTTTCAAAATCCAGCATTTTTGCTGCAATATGGCCCTGATCATGGTACAGGGAAAGGACTGCGTCAAAGCGGCCGAGGTTTGCCAGGTAGAAAACCGAATCTGCAGGAACCGGCCCTTCCACCTTTACACCTTCCGCCCGGGCCTTTTTTATAGCCGGAATTATCTCTCTCACCTCCTCGTCACCGAAAAGTCCTCCTTCACCTCCGTGGGGATTTAAAGCAGCCACTGCAATTGAAGGATTTGCTATTCCCAGATTTTGCAGTGCCCTATGACAGCTCAAAAGAGTATTGAATACATTTTCCAGCTTTATCCTGGAACATGCTTCCAGCAGCGATAAATGCCGGGTGAGGAAAAATATGCGCAGGTTTCTCACCTGAAACATGGTCAGCACATCCCGGCTTTTGGTGAGCTCGGCGAACATTTCGGTGTGACCTATGAAATCTATTCCTGCGGCGTGAATCGCCTCCTTATTTATGGGGGCTGTGGCGACGCCGTCTATAAGGCCGGCCATCCCGAGTTCTATGGATTTTTTGATGTATTCAAAGGAAGCCTTTCCGGCTTCGGCAGAGATTTTTCCAAAAGGGATATTCTGTTTTACGTTTTTTAAATCCACCAGATAAATTTTATCGAAAGAAAAGTCTTTTTCTACAGCGCGGTCGATGGAATTGATTTCCAGGGGAAAAATATCCATCTTTACCTTTGTGATTTCCAAAGCCCTCTCGATAACCGTTTTTGAACAGATTACTATGGGGTTGACTTTTTCGTATATTTCTTTTTTTGCGAGAGCTTTTACAACGATTTCCGGTCCGATACCGGCCGGGTCTCCTGCTGTGATTCCTATTAAAGGTTTTTTTGACAAGATGCTTCACTCCTTGTTTGGCGAGTAAATTTTAATTACCGTTTTAGAATAAAATCGATACATTTTGCGGCACTTTCGGCGGTTCCCACCAGCCCGCCCTTTGTTACTATTTGCAGACCGGGGAATTTTCCCCCCACCAGAGTCCCGTGGGCCGCCAGGGGAAGCACTTCACCGGCGATTTCAATGGCATGAGCCTTTACCCCCTGACAAAAGGCCACTGTCATATCACCGCCTGTAATGTATACACCCTTGAGGTTTGGAACTCCCATATCGAGAACTTTTATGGCTATGCGGGCCAGGGCATTGTTTATCTGCCTTGAAAGAAAATCTATGGTGGTGTTCCGCCGCCGGGCTTCAGTGTTCATGTCAAGAATCATTTCCTCCTTTTCCGCCACCCTCAGGCCGAAGATATCGCCTTTGACACTGAGGTCATGGATACTGAGGGCCGTATTCAGCAGATAGTCTTCCCTTAATTTATCATCCAGCAATAGCCTTACATCGACACTTAAAATTCCGGCCCCGTATTCTTTTTGAAGAAATTCAAGCTGGCTTCGGGTTAAAGGCGTTATACTGGCAGATATTACCATTACCTTAGCGTTTTTTGGCATGTTTTTCTCCAGCATCAAGGATATATATTTCTGGGTAAAAGGCCCCGGGTCTACCGTTACAGCTTTTACACCTGATTTTTGAAGGGCCAGCGCGATATTGGCGATATCTTCATCGCTTATGGCATCAAAGGCGATGATTTTTTTGCCGGAATCTATTTTCTGCCTTATACTTTTAGCGATTATTTCAGGACCTTTCAAAATCGTACCAAGAGGAATATGCCCGGCCGGTATGGAAGTCTGTTCTCTGATGACCGCCAGCACATCTGAAACTGTGACGGGGGTTTTCGGGTCTCGGGCGGCTTCTGTCCGCTCTACAGGTAAACCGTTTACAAGAAGATAATCTCCCACCACAATGCGGCCTGAACGGGGGTAGGCGGGCACTACAGCGGCTATGTATTCGGAATCTAAACCCTTCAGGATTCCCTCTATTTCCGCTCCCAGGTTACCTCTTATGGTGCTGTCGATTCGCTTGCCGAAATACCGGATTCCTTTTCTATAAAGAAGGGAAGCGCAGGTTCTGACGCGGTTTAAAGCTTCCTGTTTATCAATACTCCTGCTAAAAGTGTTGATAATAACGCCGTCGAATGTACTGAAGTTAAAAGTATCAAGGTTTTCGTAGTTTATTGCTGTAACCACTTTAAAACCGTTTCCGGCGAGGAGCGCTCCGGTGGCGTTGCTGCCGGTGAGGTCGTCGGCGATTACTGCAAAAAGTGCCATAAATTCATCCTCCTTTCTCGTTTTGCTTCGATGATGTTTTTTTGGTCGAAGATAATATTACCTCGATTTGAAGGTTTTCCATTTTAGCTTTTATTTCCTCATCTATTCCATCGTCGGTAATGACGGTGTCTATAGATTCCAGACCGCATACTCTGGCGAAAGCTCTGTGGCCGAATTTGGTGTGGTCCGCCACCACCACCGATTTTGCAGCGCAGGTTATCATAGCCCGTTTCAGATGAGCTTTTTCCAGGGTGGGTGTGTATAACCCCAGGTCTGTATCGATAGCTCCCGCACCCAGAAATGTTATATTTACACTTACGGACCTTATAAAATTGACGGCTTCTTCGCCCAGGAGGCAGTATATCCCGGATTGCACCTGGCCTCCGGTGGTCAGTACTTTAATGTTCGATGTATCGGCCAGTTCCAGAGCTATATTCAAATCATTGGTCACTACCATGAGATTCTTGCCGCTCTTTTTCAAACATCTTGCAACCTCAAGAGTAGTTGAACCGGCATCCAGTATTATGGAGTCGCCGTTTTTGATAAGAGAACACGCTTTTTCGGCGATGAGCCTCTTGAGTTCAATATTGGTGCCTGCTTTACAGCGATAAGGTACCTCTTCGACAAAAGAATCTTTAGCCAGCGCACCGCCTCTGGCTCGTAGCAGGAGGCCTTCCTGCTCCAGGGACTTAAGGTCCCGCCTTATGGTCATTGGAGACACTCCGAAATTTGCCGCCAGTTCCCCCACTTCCGCCCGGCCCCGGTGTGTTATCCATTGTAAAATTTTTTTGCGCCGTTCCAGTGTTAACATTTGAAACCTCCATGTTTAAAACTGTTTAATTTGACCTCTAAAAACTGTTCATTTATGTTCATAAATATTCTATTCTGTTATTTATCAAAAAATTCCTGCTTTGTGAAAAAAATAATTTTTTCCATTTTAAAATTCGAGATTCACAACAAATCGTTTTAAATACAATTTACTCAACTTTCGCAGAGCGAAAGATAGCTGACATCAAAAAATAATTTATTACAGACATGCGGACTTTTCCTGTAAAATTTCTAGCCTTACTATCTTGGTTTATCGCCGGGGTGGAAACGGTCAGAAAACTATTATTTTTTTGCGGCAATTTTGTTGAAGTATTTTGGACTTTAATACATATCGTTATAGAAATATAATTTAAACCGGGAGGATTTAATATGAATTTAAAAAAAAGGGCGGTTAAAATACTGCAGATTTTATTGCAAAGCACCGAACCTTTGACGATCCGTCAGTTGGGCACTTATTTAAATGTTAGTGAAAGAACCGTTCAAAATGATTTAAATCAGCTGGATTACTGGCTGAGCAAAAATGATATAGGTAAATTGATAAGAAAACCTAATATTGGAATTGCTGTAGACAGAAAGTATAAAGATAAGATTTTAGAAAAATTGTCAGATTTAAATTATTATATTTATCAGCTTGCTCCGGAAGAAAGAAAAAAATTAATTGTAGCAGAACTTTTAAGAACAAAAGAATGTGTGAAGATAAACGAACTGGCAGATAAAATGTTTGTTAGCCGTAACACTGTCATTTCCGACCTGGCAGATGTCAAGAACTGGTTGAAGAAATTTAATTTACAAGTGAAATATATAACGAAAAAGGGCATTAAAGTAGTGGGTGAAGAAAAAGATTTACGAAGAGCTCTGGTTGAGAGTATAACCGAGAACATGAATCTGGAGGAAATAGTTAACATCCTTGATTACCGGGACTTGCAATATAAAACAATTGAGCCCGGTATTGCGCACCAGTTGCGAACGCTTGTAAAAGATATCGATGTGTCGTATATAAGACATTGTGTCGAAGAGGCGGAGAGGCGGCTGGGCAAGGATTTGAGCGACATGGCTTTTTCGGGTCTCATAATACATATCGCAATTGCTATAAAGCGCATATCTGTCGGCAGAGAAATCCTGATGCCCAGGGAAAAATTAAAGCAGCTGATGGTTGAAAAAGAGTTTATAATAGCTCTGCAAATTGCGGAGAAATTAGAAAAACGTTTCGGGCTTAAAATTCCGATAGAAGAGGTGGGGTATATAACTCTTCATCTCCTGGGCGGAAAAGTTACCAGGCCTTCGCCTGAAGAAGAAGGCAACTGGGTGGAAGTATCTCTTATTACCTCGAAACTTATTAGTCATGTAGGTAAATTGATCCATGTTGATCTTTCTTTTGATGAAATACTTTTCAACGGTCTTAAAGAACATTTAAAACCCGCGCTGTATCGTATGAGAAATGGCCTTTCCATAAAAAATCCCCTTTTAAATGAAGTAAAAAAAGAATATCCGGAAATTTTTTCAGCTGTTGAAGAAGCCTGCCTGCAGCTTAAAGATAAGTTCCAAAGTTATGTAATGGAAGATGAAGTGGCCTACATAGCTATGCATTTTGGAGCGGCAATAGAAAGACTGAGAAACAATAGAAAAGTTAAGGCAGTGATCGTATGCAGCACCGGCATGGGCACGGCAAGACTTCTGGCATCCCGTCTGAATCGTGAATTTGAAAATATACTGGTGACAAAAATAACTTCTTATCATTGTCTTAATGAAGAAGACCTTAAAGAAAATATAATAATTTCCACAATACCTCTGAAGTATAAAGATATTCCCTGCATACATATTTCACCGCTTCTTAACGAAAAAGACAAAAGCAGGCTCATGAATTTTTTGAGCTGCATTAATCTACCCGTCGGGATGTCTGAAGTGGTGCCTTTAAATAGTCTCTTATCCATAATCAGAGAAAACTGTCAAATTATAGATTATCGCAACTTGGTTAAGGCGCTTGTAAGCTTTTTCGAAAATCATAACATTAAAATTGCGAACAGATTTTATACAACTGAGGAGGCATTAAAACCTGTGTTAAAAGATGTATTAAAAGAAGAAAACATTTTGTTGAACGTAAAAGTAAGCGATTGGCAGGAGGCAATTGATGTGGGAGGCAACCTGCTGTTAAAAAACGGGTATATAGAAGAAAAGTATATAAGTGCAATGAAAGATGCTGTAAGGACATTAGGCCCATATATAGTAATAGCGCCCGGCATTGCCATGCCCCACGCCAGGCCGGAAATGGGAGCGAAGAAAATTGGCATGAGCCTCATAACGTTAACCCAGCCGGTAAACTTTGGTCATCCGGAAAATGACCCGGTTAAAATCGTTGTTTGTCTATGCTCTACAGATTCTATCACTCACCTTAAAGCGCTCTCTCAGCTTATGCAGTTTCTGGACAGTAAAGATGTAATCGAGCTTTTAAGGGAAAAAAATGCCGATAAAAAATTGCTCATTAAATATATAAACAATTTTTCAGAAAAGGAGGAGTAATAAGTGAAGATCGTAACCATATGTGGAATGGGGCTTGGAACCAGCCTGATGCTTAAAATGTACATAGAGCAGGTGTTGCGGAAAAGGGGACAAAAGGCCGAAATTTCAAATATTGATTTGGGTTCAATAAAAAGTGCAAATGCTGATTTGATAATTGCACCTAAAGAGATGATGTCCCAAATAAAGGATGTCACGGTGGATAAGATTTTTATAAATAATCTGATTAATAAAAAGGAATTAGAGGAAAAGTTGGAAGATTATTTAAATAACTTAAAAAAATAAAAAGGAGGCTTTTTATATGCAATTAATAAATTTCATCAGTATGCTCCTGGGGGAACCGGCGGTGGTCCTGGCTGTGGTGGCGGCGTTAGGCCTCATCTCCCTCAGGAAATCTGCAAATGAAGTAATAACCGGAATGATAAAGACCACTCTGGGGTTTTTAATTTTGAGCGGTGGGGCTGGTCTTATAGTAAATGCCTTAATTCCATTCAGTCAAATGTTTCAGGAGGCTTTTCATTTAACCGGAATAGTTGCTGAAGATAATTCGCTGGTGGCCGCTGTGTCAACCTTTCTAGGCAAAGAAACGGCGCTCATTATGGTTTTTGCATTTATAATAAATTTAATTCTAGCCCGAATTACACCATTCAAATACGTATTCTTAACAGGTCACATGATGTGGAGCTTTGCCGGCACCATGGCCATAGTGCTCGATCAAATGGGCTTTAAAGGATGGACTGTTGTTTTAATAGGTTCAATAGTAGAAGGAATATGTATGGTTGTATTTCCGGCTATTTCCCAGAAAACCGTAAGATTGGTTACCGGCAGCGACGATGTTGCTTTTGGGTTCTGGGGCAGCTCATGGATTACGCTTTCAGGATGGGTGGGCAAACTTTTTGGCAACAAAGAGCAAACCACCGAAGATATGAAAGTGCCAGAAAGCCTTGGATTTTTCAGAGATATGGCGATTTTTATGTCTATAGTTATGGTGATAATTTATACTATCACGGCCTTCATAGCCGGTCCGGAAATCGTCGGCAAGTTGAGCGGAGGTAAAAACTACTTAATTTTTTCAATGCTTCAGGCTCTATCTTTTGTGGCGGGTGTCCTGGTTTTACTGCAGGGCGTCAGAATGTTTTTAGGGGAGATTATACCGGCTTTCCAGGGAATCAGCGAAAAAATCGTTCCCGGTGCAAAACCGGCATTAGACGTTCCCGTATTTTATTCTTACGCGCCCATAGCCGTGATAGTAGGATTTATTGCGGCGCTTATAGGTTCGCTGCTTGCAACTTTTATTACAAGAGTCGTAGCGCCGGTGGTGGTACTGCCCAGTGTAATTGGCATGTTCTTTATGGGGGCATGTGCCGGAGTTTTCGGAAACACCCTGGGCGGCAGGCGGGGCGCTATAGTTGCGGGATTTTTCCTGGGGTTTACATGGCCTCTGATGGTCGCTTTTGGATATCCCTTGGCAGATGTAACTAAATACGGTGTAGAGGGACTTTGGTTTGCTTCACCGGATGCTATAATCGTCCTTACATTGATGAGATTGATAGGCAAGGCGTTTGGCCTGTAAAAATAAAATTTTATAAGGAGCGATCAAATTGAAAAAGATAAGAACGGTGTTGGGAGATATAAAACCGGAGGAACTTGGATTTACTTATACGCACGAACATTTAATAACACATCCGCCCGCTTGGAAAATCAAGCAGGATCCCGATCTGGAACTTCCTGAAATAGATAGGGCTATTGAAGAACTGGAATATTTTCACAGGGCCGGGGGAAGGTCGCTGGTGGAAGGCAGCACTATTGATTACGGCAGAGACCCCGAAGGCTTGAAATATATTGCAAAAAAGGTACCTGTCCATATTATAGCCACCACAGGCTTTAACAAAGGCCCGTATTACCCGGAGTGGGTGAAAGAAAAATCGATAGAGGAACTGGCAGAGTTATTCGTGAAAGAAATTGAAATAGGAATGGATAATACCGACATAAAAGCAGGGCAGATAAAAGTGGGAAGTTCTTACAATGTCATAACCGCCGTTGAGGAAAAAGTCACGAGAGCGGCGGCAAGAGCTCAGAAACGGACAGGGGCGCCCATCTGGGTACATACCGAAAACGGTACCATGGGCTTAGAACAACTGGAGATCTTAAAGCAGGAAGGCGCGGATCTTTCTAAGACAGCCGTTGGGCATTCTGATAGAAATGCGGATCCTTATTATCATCTTTCCATATTAAAAATGGGTGCTTATATCCAATTTGACGGACCTGGAAAAATAAAATACTATCCGGATAGTGTTAGAGTTGAGCTGATAAAAAATATCATAAACAACGGATACGGTGATAAGTTGCTGATTTCGGGTGATATGGGCAGAAAAAGTTATTTGAAGGCATATCAGGGAGGGCCGGGTTTTGAATATATCATTAAAAAATTCATTCCCCGGTTGATCGCCGAGGGCGTAGATGAAGCAATCATCAGGCGGATATTCGTTGAAAATCCAGCCAGGTGGCTGGCGTTTTAGGGGGTAAAATTATGGATATTGTTGAAAAGGTCCTGAAAAATCGCATTTTGCCGATTGTAAGAGGAGTAACTGGTGAAAAAATAGATAAATATGTATCTTCATTGAAAGCCGCCGATATTGATATTATTGAGGTGTCTCTTTCAACCCTCGATGCCCTGGAGACTATAAATTATCTGAAAAAAACTTATCCGGATATGACTGTGGGCGCCGGGACAGTACTTAATATAGAAGATGCCGTAAAAGCAATGGAGGCTGGAGCTCAGTTTATTGTGACCCCCGGATATATACCAGAACTGGTAGACTTTTTAAAAATGAAGGATGTGCCGGTGATCCCCGGAGTGGCGACCCCCACCGACATCACGAGAGCGGTATGTCAGAAGGTGTATTTGCTTAAAATATTTCCGGCGAGCCAGCTTACCACGGAATTCTTTAAAGCCGTGCAGGGGCCGTTTCCGATGATCAAGATGATGGCCGTAGGGGGGATTACCGTTGATAACGCTTCTGAATTTATAAAAGCCGGGGCATGCTCCATTGGAATGGGAAACGGGTTGTTTAAAGGTGAAGACGGAGCTGACATTTCAGAGCATGATTTTAAAGTGCGCATAAATGGTCTGAAAAATATATTTAATGAGGTAAAAAAAGAGTGATTGTTATGGGTGAAATACTGGCCGAGATGAGAAGACCCGATGTGGAAAAAAGGTTTAATGAGGGAGCGGTGGCCATTTTGCCTATCGGCGCAACCGAACAGCACGGCCCTCATCTTCCGTACGGGACGGATACTTTTGCGGCCGTTGAGCTGGCCAAAAGATTGAACGAAAGGTTGAACAACGGGATTTTACTGCCGCCTGTTCCCTTCGGGTATTCATGGGTTTGGAGAAACATACCCGGCTGTATAGTGCTCAAAGAAGATACTGTCAAGGCTTTAATAAAAGATATTGCCGTGAGTCTCTCAAGAAACGGATGCCGGAAATTTGTCATAATAAACGGTCATGAAGCCAACAATAGACCCATAAAATTTGCCATAAGAGAACTGTCCGACGAAAAGGTAGATATAAAAATTCTGTATTTCTTTTATCCTGATATGAGAAAATTTATCGAAAATGACATGGAATCCGCATTGTGGAACGGAATGCTGCATGCCTGTGAATTTGAGACCTCCGTAATGCTGGCTGTAAAAGAGGAGCTGGTGGATATGAATAAGGCGGTTAAAGAATATCCGGCAACCCCGTACGATTACGGTTTTTCTGATGATTATCTGGGAGACTTGAGTAAAAGCGGGGTATTTGGAGACCCGACAAGAGCTGCAAAAGAAAAGGGAGAAAAAATTATTGCAGCTTCAATAAGAAAAATTGAAAGCATATTAAAAAATGACGGCTAACATTAATTACAGAAGAGAATTGTGAGATGAAAGTTATTAACCGGTGGAGATTAAACTGCGGAGACCCCGCAGTTTTTTGTCATTGTGTGAATATCGTGCTGATAAACTGTTTGCAAACCTCAAAAATCGAGTTTTCATGCAAAACAGCGGCGTTTTCTGGTATAATAGACGATAACGGCATTTAAATTGATGGAGGAATCTGGATGCGTAAAAGAGCGGCCAAAGATGGCGATAAGGTACCGGTTTTAAAAGTGACGGCGTCGGATTGGGAGGGCGGATTTAGGGGAATGCCCAGCAGGGTTATAGCGGTACTCGACAAAATGAGTTTACATAACCTGATGAATGACCGGATATGGAACCGTACGTCCTTCAGTGTCGGAGGAAGGGGGCAGATCACCCCTTCCTTCTTAGTTTTATAAAAGGAAGCTATACGTGGAGTCGTTTAATTAGAAATTCTGATTAAGGCACGCTGGTTATAGCCCAGCTTTTTTTAATGCGCTCCCATTTTTTATTTCTAAATTCGATAATAACCTCTATATCTTCTTTCGTCAGGTGCCTGAACCGCCCCTGTTTCATAAGGTAATCCTCTACGGAGCTGAATCTGTCAGGATTTTTGTTCAGCTTGAAATCCCCATTTTCGTATTCCGCCATGTACCACAGCCCGCAGTCCACCGCTTCCCTTGCCATTTCCACCGTGCGGTCGGAAGGGAACCCCCATCCCACCGGGCACGGGGAAAGGACGTGGATATACGAGGTGCCCCTTACGTGTTTTGCCTTGTGGACTTTGTTGAGGAAGTCCTGTATATATCCCACGCTGGCCGTGGCGGCATAATCAATGCCGTGGGCGGCCACAATTTCGAACATGTTTTTCTTCTGTGTGGCGGCGCCTCGCATTTTTTCACCGGCAGGTGTGGTGGTGGTCCTGCTGCCGTACGGGGTCAGGCCGCTTTTTTGAATGCCGGTGTTCATGTAAGCCTCATTGTCGTAACAAATATAAATAATCCGCTCATGCCGGTCGATGGCGCCGGAAAGGGCCTGAAGCCCTATGTCTGCGGTGCCTCCGTCTCCGGCAAAACCCACGGCGTAAAAATCCCTGATGCCGAGCGCCCTGGCCCCGGCCGCTATTCCCGAAAGCATGGAAGCGGTTCCCGCAAAGGTCGAGATCATGGCGTTGTTCGCAAAGCAGAGCTGCGGGTAAATAAATCCCACCGCCGACATGCATCCTGCAGGCAGCACCGCGAAAGTCCTTTCACCCAGAACTTTGAGGGCGAGGCGCACGGCCAGGCTTCCTCCGCATCCGGCACAGGCCTTATGCCCGTAGAAAAATTCCCGGTCCGTTATATTGCGTGCATTTATCGGCTTTATTTTGGCTTCACTCATCTATGGCCACCCCCAGGTTTATAAACTGTACATGCTTTTGCCTTTTTCCTTCCGCGGCGGATTTTAGAACGGAAAACATGTTTGCTATATCCTTCTTTGATATGCTTCTTCCTCCGAGGCCCGCAATAAAATCGATGGTCACCACATTTTTCCCGGATCTGGCGACGGCGGAATTCACGTTGGTGTAAACCGTCCCCTCATAGCCGAAAGATATGTCCTTATCTATTACTCCTATGGCCTTCACAGTCCGGGAAAGTTCGGCAATTTCCTTTTGCGGGAAGGGGCGCATGAAGCGGATTTTTAAAAGCCCCACCTTCCAACCTTCCTCCCGCAGGCGGTCTACCACCACCCTGGCGGTACCCGTAACGCTTCCCAGCGTAACCAGCACCATTTCGGCGTCCTCGCACCGGTATGCTTCCACCATCCCGCCGTATTTTCTCCCGAAATGCTCATAAAAGCGCCGTTCCGTTTCTTCAATCACCTCTACGGCATCCAGGACCGCCCTGTGCTGCTGGTATTTGAATTCCATGTTGTCCTCAGGAGCTGAACTGAAGGCCATGTTTTTGGGATTATCCAGGTCCAGCTTGTACGGTGTGTCAAACGGCGGCAAAAACCGGTCCACGCTTTCCTGGTCGGGGACATCCACCGGTTCGTAGGTATGCGTCAGAATAAATCCATCCAGATTTACCATAACCGGCGTCAGCACTTTGGGGTGCTCCGCAATGGCATAGGCCTGAATTATCATGTCCAGGCTTTCCTGGGCGTCTTCCACATAAACCTGTATCCACCCCGAATCCAGCAGGGAAAGGGAGTCCCTCTGATCGCCGTATATGCTCCAGGGCAGTGCCAGTGAGCGGTTGGCGTTCATCATCACGATGGGGAACCTGCCTCCGCTGGCATAATGAAGGCACTCCGCCATGTACAGGAGGCCCTGGGATGAAGTGGCGGTGAACGTCCTGGCCCCTACGGCGCTGGCGCCCATGGCCGCCGACAGAGCCGAATGTTCGGATTCCACATGCATGAATTCGCATTTTAAAGACCCATCCGCCACCATTTCCGAAAGCCTTTCCATGACCACCGTCTGCGGCGTTATGGGATATGCGGCGATGACGTGTGGCCTTGAGAGTTTTACGCCCAGGGCCACGGCTTCATTTCCCGATAAAAAAGCCTTATAACCCCGCATCGTCATTCCTCCTCCACCATTCGAATGGCGCCTTTTTTACATTCCCTGGCACAGATGCCGCAGCCCTTGCAGAATCTATAGTCGATGTCCACCTTACCGTTTGATTTAAAGATAACGCCGTCGGGGCAGCACAGGTAGCAAACAAGGCAGTTCACGCATAAATTTTTGTCTATTACGGGTTTTACGGTTCTCCATCCGGCGTTTTCGGTCACCAGGTGCCCCGCGGTAAAGCAGGGGCCGCAGGGATAATCATTTATATGGCGTGGCTTTTTATATTCTCGAACCGGTGGTCTTTCCATTTACACCCTCCTTTACCGTTTCATACGCCAGCTTTAATACCTCGATGTTTTTTTCCGCGATTTCTCCCATTTCTTTTTGAATCCCCTTCAAAGCGGAATCCAGGCTGATGATATTCGACGCGCCCAGTAAAGCCCCCAGCATGGCTGTATTTGTCACCGGTTTTTTCAGCACTTTCAAAGCGATGGAAGTGGCGTCTATGGCAATAATGCGGCAGCGGCCGGATTTTTCCAATTTTTCGGGGTGCCTGGTATTTATCAAAAGGGTCCCGCCGGGTTTTAAATCGTTATACATGGATTTATTTACAAGGGATTCATCGAGCACGACAATATGGTCGCAGGATTCTATTTCGCTGCGGTCCGTGATTTTCTTGTCATCTATCCTGGTAAACGCCTGGACGGGAGCACCCCTTCTTTCCGGGCCGAAGGCGGGAAAAGCCAGTGCGAATTTGCCCTCGAACAGGGCCGCTGAAAGGCCCAAAAGCCTGGAGGCGGTGAAGGCTCCCTGCCCGCCCCGTCCGTGCCATCTTATTTCTATCATGATATCCCCCTCTTTGCTTTATCCCTCAAAGATTTCAGGCGCGCTGCAGCCTCCATCAGGGTTTCGTCTTTCTTGGCAAAATGGAACCTCACCAGGTGCCTGACGTCTTCCCTGAAAAAGCTGGACCCCGGCACGCCCACTACTCCCACTTCTTTCGCCATCCACTCGCAAAAGGCCACGTCGTCTCCTTCGCTAAACTCCGAAATGTCCACCATCACGTAATAAGCCCCCTGGGGAAACGTATATTTGAGCCCCGCATCATCCAGCCCTTTGAGGAAAATATCTCTCTTTCTGGCGTATAAGTTTCTCAAATCTTCGTAATAGCTGTCCGGCATGGTAAGGCCGGCCAGGGCCGCTTCCTGGAGGGGCGCCGCCGCCCCCACCGTCAGGAAATCGTGCACCTTTCGGGCGTTTTCTATGATATGAGCCGGGGCTATCACGTAGCCGAGCCTCCACCCGGTGATGGAATAGGTTTTGGAGAGAGAACTGCATGAAAGGGTCCTCTCGAACATGCCGGGCAGTGAGGCGAAATAGATATGCCTGTACGGCGGCATGACTATGTGTTCGTATACCTCGTCGGTGATGACAAAGGTGTCGTATTCCCGGGCAAGGCCGGCGATATACTGCAGTTCATCCAGTGTATACACCTTCCCCGTAGGGTTGGAAGGATTGCACAGGATGAGAGCTTTGGGCCGCTGTTCAAAAGCCCTTCTCAGCTCATCCCTGTCAAATTCGAATTTCGGCGGCCGGAGGGATACATATACGGGCTCCGCCCCGCAGAGGATGGCGTCGGCCGCATAATTCTCATAAAAAGGCGAAAACACTATCACCTTATCGCCGGGGTTGCAAACGGTCATCATGGCCACCATCATGGCCTCTGTGCTTCCGCAGGTCACCACGATCTGGGTCTCGGGGTCGATAGGTACACCCATGAATTTTGTCTGCTTCTTCGCCAGGGCTTCCCGGAATTTTTTGGAACCCCAGGTGATTTCATATTGATGAGGGCCCTGCCTCGCCACCCTTTCCAGGGCCCTCTGCAATTCCTCGGGCGGCCCGAAATCGGGAAATCCCTGGGCCAGATTTATGGCTCCGTAAATGTTGGCAATCCGGGTCATCCTGCGTATGACCGATTCGGTAAAGTTGCTTAACCGATGGCTGAGCGTCGGCAAGATAACACTTCCTTTCTTAATTTAAATTGACCGGTTAATTAACCGTTTTTAACCGGTTAATTAACCGCTTTTTCTTAAAAATCAATCTAACATCCCTTTACTGGTCGTTTTTCCTTAAATCAATGAGCCGCCTGGCCTTATGGGTGGCTCTCGGGATTTCACCTTCCTCCAGGATTTTCACTTCTTTGGGGCGCACTCCAAGCCTTGCCTTTATGGTTTGTGATACGAATTCTGCCAGGTGTTTTGCTTCAACGTTTTCGCCCCTTCTCTTTTCCACTTCAACAATGAACTTGGTCATATGATCTTCGGTAAAGACCGTAATGCGGTACTCCCCTGTCAGTTCTTTGATGCCGCGGACGATGTATTCGATATCACCGGGGAAAACGTTTACCCCGCGAACGATGAACATATCGTCGATACGCCCCACCACCCTGATCCTGGCATGGGTGCGACCGCATGGGCAGGGAGTCCTGTCGCAGGTGACGATATCCCCCGTCCTGAAGCGGATCATGGGCCGGGCCTTTTTGCGCAGGGTTGTGAGCACCATTTCCCCCCGCTCGCCGTCCGGCACGGGCTCATGCGTCACGGGGTCGAGGACCTCCAGAAGGATATGGTCTTCGGCAAGATGCAGCCCGTCTCGCTGTTCGCACATCCCCGCACAGGCGCCGAATATGTCGGATATGCCGTAAAAGTCGTAAACTTTAGCGTTCCACAGGTTTTCTATGGCATTTCTTGTGGCGTGTATGGAACCGCCGGGCTCGCCCGCCACTATGATTCTGTTGATGGTCAGGTCGTTGGCGGGATCTATTCCATGATTGCGGGCGGTTTCACCCAGGTACCATGCATAAGAGGGCGTGGTCCATATGACGGTAGGTTTGAATTCCTTTAAGATAAAGAGCAGTCTCTCGGAAGGGAGAGTTCCCGCCCAAATGCAGAGCGCCCCCAGGTTCTGGGCACCTATCACATCCGGCCCCCCGACGAAAAGGGAGAAATTCAGCGCGTGCACGTAGCGGTCGTGTGGCCTCATGCCGGCCGACCAGAACAGCCGGCTCTGCACATCCTGAAATTCGTCAAAATCCTGGCGGGTAAAGGGGCTCAGAGTGGGAACCCCCGTGGAACCGCTGGAAGCCGAAACGAAGACCACTTCCTCCTCCGTTACGGCCACCATATCTCCCAAAAGGGGTTTATGAAGCTGCCGGTCCCTTTCAGTTTGCTTGTCGACAAAGGGAAATTTCCTTATATCTGATAGGTCCTTAAAATCGCGGGGTTTTACACCTGCTGCGTCAAAATGCTCTTTATAAAAGGGCGAATTGTTATATGCAAACTCCAGGTAAGAGGCCAGCTGCCTTGTCTGATAGGCCTCCAGTTCCCGGCGGGGTAGAGTCTCTATTTCTTCATTCCAGTAAAGTCTATTTGCCATGAGTGAACCTCCTCGTATAATATATTTAGTAAATCAAACTTATTCAAATTCCAGTTAAACATGGACCTTGAAAACTAAATATAGAAG